>NZ_JAELTR010000002.1:0-179917 GCF_016428945.1 Chromobacterium sp. ASV23 | reverse complement strand
GGCGCCCAGGATCAACAGCACCGGCTGATGGCTTTGCCGCGCGGCGGCCAGCGTCTGCCGCAGTTCGGCCTGTGCGTCGGCTTTTTCGTCATACGGCAAATCGCCGGCAAGCGTAGCGGCGCTGGCCAGCAGCAGCGACAGCAGGATGAGAAACTTGCGCATGGGAGCTCTCCTGAATCAATCCAGCCGCGGCTGGCACAATACTTCGGTCTTTACCGAGAGGGCGATGAAACATTCGGCATGGGCGGCGTGGTGCAGCCGCTCATGCTGCTCCGGCGTCGGCAGCGTGTCGCCGGAAAAAGCGACCTTGGGCTGCAGGGTGACGCGCGCGACCCAGGCTTTGCCGTCCTCATTCTTGCCCATCTCGCCGACGGCGACGTCATGGTATTCGTCCACCCGGAAACCGGCGCGGGCGGCCAGGTCCAGAAACCACAGCATATGGCAGCTGGACAAGGCGGCGATGAAAGCCTCTTCCGGATCCACTGCGGCGGGATCGGAGTACGGCACGGGAACCACATGCGGCGAGGACGACCCGCTTACCTCCGCGCCGCCATCGAATTTCAAAACATGCTTGCGGCTATAGCGGCGGTCCAGAAAATCCTGCCCGGCGCGCTGCCATAACACCTCCGCCTGATGCTGCGCCATTCGTCCTGCCCCTGGTCAATTTCACGGCAAAAATAATAGCACAGCAATGACAAAAACATAGACAGACGCTCAGCGATAATATGCGGGCCGCAGCGCGCTCTCGCCCCACACCTCGTCCTGTTCCGCGCGCCAATGCCGCAGCGCATCCAGATCCAGCTCCGCCATCAGCAGCGTCGGGCCGTCGTCCGCACACGCCAGCAAACGGCCGCGCGCGTCGATCAGACAGCTGGCGCCGTCATACTGCGGCGCAGGATAGTTGCACAAGGCGATCGCGCAGCGGTTCTCCAGCGCCCGGCCGCGCAACTGCTGCAGACGGACATCGCCCAGCTCGGCATCGTGGCGCATCGGGCAGGCATTCGGCACCAGCACCAGCTCCGCGCCGTGCCGCATCAAGGCGCGGCCGGCCTCCGGGAATTCGCGGTCGTAACAAATCATCGCGCCGACGCGCAAGGTTTCGCCGCCCAAGGCCAGATCAGCGCAGGCGAAGCCATCGCCGCCTTGCAGCGCCGTTTCCGTGCCATCGCTGAAATCGCAGATGTGGACCTTGTCGTACTGCAAGGCCAGAGCGCCGTCCGCGCCATACAGACGCAGCCGGTTGCGCAAGGCGCCATGATGGCGCGCCAGATAAGTCAGACCTATAGCCAAACCATGCTCGGCCGCCAGACTGGCCACTGCGGCCAACACCGGTTCGCCGTCCTCCCAGGCATGGGCATGATCCATCCGCTCCGGCGCGTAGCCGGTGGACCACATCTCCGGCAACAGCAGCAGGCTCGCACCGCCCGCCGCGGCTTCTGCGCACCACTGCCGCAACAGCGGCAGGCGGCGAGAGGCGTCATCCGGGGCGCAATACTGCGCCAGGGCTAGGCAAATCGTGCTCATACCAGCGCGATCCTCACATAAATGGGCTGGTACGGCGCGTCCTGGCTGACCTTGACCATGCCCTCCTTCACCAGCTCCAGCACGGCGATGAAATTGACCACCAAGTGCGCCACGCCCTTGTCGATGTCGAACAGCTCCTCGAACGGCACATACTCCTTGCCGTCCAAGTAGCGCAGAATCCAGCTCATCTGCTCGCGCACCGACAGCTCATCCTTCTCCACCTTGTGGTGGCGTCTATGCTTGGCGCGCGACAAGATGGCCATCCAGGCCTGGCGCAGGTCGGCGGCGCTGACATCGGGCAGCCGTTGCTCGGCGGACTGCTCCACCAGCACCGCCAGCCAGGCGAAATCGCGGTCGGCCTGCGGAATCCTGTCCAGCTCCAGCGCGGCCAGCTTCATCTGCTCGTATTCCAGCAAGCGGCGCACCAGCTCGGCGCGCGGATCGTCCGGCTCGCCGTCCTCGTCCAGTGGCGGACGCGGCAGCAGCAGCCGCGATTTGATCTCGATCAGCAGCGCCGCCATCAGCAGATACTCCGCCGCCAGCTCCAGCCGTCCATGCTGCATCGCGTCGATGTAGGACAGGTACTGGGCGGTAATCTCCGCCATGGGGATGTTCAGCACATCGAGGTTCTGCTTGCGGATCAGGTACAGCAGCAGATCAAGCGGACCTTCGAAGCTCTCCAGAATGACCTGCAGCGCGTCGGGGGGGATGAACAAGTCTTGCGGCACTTCCAGCACCGGCTGGCCGAAAACGTGCGCAATCGGCACGCTGGGCGGCAGCTCTGGCGCAGTCAGTTGGAAGTTGGCGGCATCGCCGGTGGCGGGGGTATCGGGTACGGCGGTCATGGCGACTAGGATACCAGTTACTTGACCCGGCCGCGCCTCCAGGCCATCGAGCGCCCCATGAAATCAGGAATGCTCCAGCGCGGCCAGCACGTCTTGGCTGGTCAGCACGCGGCAGTATTCGCCATCGAGGTTGGCCAGGCTCATCGCGTGCACCTCTTCCGCACGCCGATGACGCCCCTGCCAATCGGTCTTGTCGAAAGTAAAGCAAGCATCCTCGGCCAGCCAGACCTTAAATCCAAGGTTGCCGGCCACTCTCACCGTCGCCTCGATCGAGTTGCTGGTACTGACGCCGACGACGACCAGTTCCAGCCACCCCTTATCGCGCAGCAAGGCTTCCAGACCTGTTCCGATAAAGGCACTGTTGGTCTGTTTGGCGATGACCGTCTCGCCCGGCAATGGCGCAACCTCTGGCTTGAATGCATGGCCCTCTTGGCCGGGCCGATATGTTGAATTTGGATCAATGGAGTCGTGACGGATATGGATCAGCGGCAGGCCGCGCTGACGCCAACCAGCTAACAGATGACCACACACCTGCTCCGCCTGCGGATGGTTGCGCGGGCCCCAGTCGGGATGATCGACAGCCTGTTGCATATCGATCAGCAATAGCAAGGGCGAAGAGGAAGTGAAACAAAATGGGGTGGGCATCATTCGGTCTCAAAAAATTTAAACGACATGATGCCATATCATATCGACTATGCCTGCCAATACTCTCCCGGCAGATAGTCGCTGAAATACCATTGCTGGCCTTCCAGGTCGCGCGCCAGATAGCCGCTGGCGCCGTAATCCTCGCGCTTCAGCGGCTGGACGATATGCGCCCCCTGCGTATTGGCATGCTCGTAATGCGCCGCAGGATCCGCCACGTAAACGCACAAGGCCTGGGCCAGACCGGACACGCTGCGCGCGCTGACCCACTGTTGCTCGGACTTGGGGCTGGACAACATGATCACGGCGTTGCCCAGACTCAACTCCGAGTGCAACACTCGGCCCTCCTCGATCACGGCAAAGCGCTGTTGGAAACCGAATACCCGCTGCAGCCACGCCATCGCCGCAACGGCATCGTCGTAACACAAGCACGGATAGACGCCTGGCAAGGCTCTGGTCTGGTTCATCGCACGCTCCTGCTTGGGGAAGGAATAGCGGGAACTTGATTGTATGAGAATGGCAATAAAAAAACCGCCCTGCGAAAGGGCGGTTTCTTCAGAACAGGAAATGTTCTAGCGGATTGCCAGGCTATCAGGCCGACAGCTCCAGCATCAGCTTGTTGATGCGCTTGACGAAGGAGGCCGGGTCTTCCAGCTTGCCGCCCTCGGCCAGCAAGGCTTGGTCGTACAGCACAGCGGCCAGATCGCCGGCGCGGGCCTCGTCGGACTCTTCGGCCAGTTTTTTCACCAGCACGTGTTCCGGGTTGATTTCCAGCGTCGGCTTGCTGCCTTCGATCTTCTGGCCGGCGGCCTTCAGCATGCGTTCCAGGTGGGCGCTCATATCGTGCTCGCCGGCCACCAGGCAGGCCGGGCTTTCCACCAGGCGGGCTGTGGCGCGCACTTCCTTCACCTTGTCGCCCAGCGCCTTCTGCACTTTTTCCACCACCGGCTTGGACGCCTCCTCAACCTGCTTCTGCGCTTCCTTGTCGGCTTCGTCTTCCAACTTGCCCAAGTCCAGCGCGCCCTTGGCGACCGATTGCAGCTGCTTGCCGTCGAACTCGAACAGCGAGCCGACCACCCATTCGTCGACGCGGTCGGTCAGCAGCAGCACTTCCACGCCCTTCTTCTTGAACACTTCCAGGTGCGGGCTGTTCTTGGCCGCCGCCAGCGTATCGGCGGTGATGTAGTAGATCTTGTCCTGGCCTTCCTTCATGCGGCCGATATAGTCGGCCAGCGTGACGGTAGGCTCCTCGCCCTCGGATGCCGTGGTGGTGAAACGCAGCAGCTTGGCGATGCGCTCCTTGTTGGCGAAGTCTTCGCCCACGCCTTCCTTCAGCACCTGGCCGAATTCCTTCCAGAACGCGGCGTACTTTTCCGGCTGATTGGCGGACAGGTCTTCCAGCAAGCCCAATACCTTCTTGACGCAACCCGCGCGGATGGCGTCGATATCCTTGCTCTCTTGCAGGATTTCGCGCGAGACGTTCAGCGGCAGGTCGTTGCTGTCGATCACGCCGCGCACGAAACGCAGGTAGTGCGGCATCAGCTTTTCGGTGTCTTCCATGATGAAGACGCGGCGCACATACAGCTTGACGCCCTGCTTGCGCTCGCGGTCGTAAAGATCGAACGGGGCGCGCGACGGGATGTACAGCAGTTCGGTGTATTCCTGGCGGCCCTCTACGCGGGCATGGCTCCAGGCCAGCGGATCGGTGAAGTCGTGGGCTACGTGCTTGTAGAATTCCTGGTACTGCTCGTCGGTGATGTCGTTCTTGGAACGGGTCCATAGCGCGGAGGCGGAGTTGACCACTTCCAGCTCGTCGCTGTTGGTCACTTCGCCGTTCTCGCCGTAGCCGGCGCCCTTCTTCATTTCGATCGGGATGGAGATGTGGTCGGAGTACTTGCGGACGATGCCCTTCAGGCGCCAGTCGTTCAGCAGCTCGTCTTCGCCTTCCTTCAGGTGCAGCACGATCTCGGTGCCGCGCTCCGCTTTCTCCACCTGCTCCAGCGTGTATTCGCCCTCGCCGTGCGACTCCCAGCGGGTGGCCACGACTTCGCCTGCGCGGCGGGTGGTCAGCGTCACCTTGTCGGCCACGATGAAGGCGGAGTAGAAGCCGACGCCGAACTGGCCGATCAGGTTGGCATCCTTCTTGGCGTCGCCGGACAGCTGCTCGAAGAAGGCCTTGGTGCCGGACTTGGCGATGGTGCCGATATTGGCCACCACTTCCTCACGGCTCATGCCGATGCCGTTGTCGGTGATGGTGACGGTGCGGGCATCCTTGTCGAAGGTGATGCGGATCTTCAGCTCCGGATCTTCCTCGAACAGCTCCGGCTTGGCCATGCCCTCGAAGCGCAGCTTGTCGGCCGCGTCCGACGCATTGGAGATCAGTTCACGCAGGAAGATCTCCTTGTTGGAATACAAGGAGTGGATCATCAGCTTCAGCAGCTGTTTCACTTCGGTCTGAAAACCCAGGGTTTCTTTCTGTGCACTCATGGTCATCAATGTTATTGAGGTTGGCGATAGCGGCAAGATGGTGGGTGTTCCGCGCATTTCAAGACCCAAAATGCAAAAAGCCCTGTCCAGAGACAGGGCTTTTTGATCCGGCAAGCAGGCTCAGGATTCGGCCTGGCCTTCCTGCTGCTGCGCGAGCGCCGCGTCAGCCGGAGCCGGCTGCGCCTGGGCGGCCTCTTCTGCCGGAGCGGCGTTCTTCGGCTGCATCTGCAACTCGGCGGCGCGTTTTTCTTCCGCGCTCACCTCGCCTTGCGGCTTGCCGCTCAGGTCGAAGCGCTTGCCGCCGCGCGCCAGGGACTTCAGATAACGCGGCTTGCGGCAGTGGTTGGCCACCACGCGCGAGATCAACGCAGAGTCGAACTGGGGGAGCGAAGCGATCAGGCTCTCGTGAATGCCGAGCGCCAAGGGCCGGAACTGACGAAACACGTCGAACTTGCCGTAAATGTGATCTGCGATCATCTCGGTCTGCTTTTTCTTGGACAAGCTTTGAACAGCAGACTTGAGAGCAGCACCGAGTGCCGTTTCAGTATTTGGCTTCATGAACTTCTATCTAGATCCATTGATGCTAAAGACAGCGCATGCTGCCCAATCAAGAGGCGTGATGCAACCGGCCACTTGTCCAGTTTAGACGATGGGCGCCGCTTGGCGTCATTTTAATGCTGCCAGATTAAACCTGACAGCATGTACGCCTAGCAGAATCATCATCGCGCCCTTACTCAGCGTGGTGCCCCGGGCCGGAATCGAACCGGCACAGCCGAAGCCGAGGGATTTTAAGTCCCTTGTGTCTACCAATTTCACCACCGGGGCCGCTACAGAGCAGGCGATTGTAGCCCAGCAAAACTGGACTGACAATGCATTTTAAATATCAAGAATCCTTGCCGCGCGGGCCTGAAATGTCGCAGGCACCTGGTAAATTCAGAGACTGGGAGGAAATTCCAGATCAGCAGAGGTAACAGCGGGAACACTGAAGACAACAGCCTGATTTTAAAGAATTGCCACAACGCGGATGGAGCAGCACTTTAACCAGAAAGGGAAAAACTGTCAACGCGCGTCAGGCCGGTTTGGCACGGAAAAGACAATGTCCTCAATGAAAAGGATCAACATTACAAGTCGATAATATACAGATATCTTACTCATTCTCATTACAAAGCAGCAATTTACATTTTTAATTTTTTATATACAAAAAGACAGCAGCTTAATGAGAAAAATCCATCAAATATCAAGGATTCAAAGCCTAAATAGCAGGGAAATCACGCCACATCCAAACAGCACGACGTAATTTCCCTCTACTCGACAAGCGCTACCGCGAGCCGAAGCCAAGCGGCATGCCGTCACTGTTTATTGACATACTGACAATCAGGACAGCCCTGCCGAATCCAGCACCGCCAAGATGCGATAAGCCGCCGTCACGCGCGCCGCATTCGGATAATTGCGGTTGGCCAGCATCACCACAGCGATTTTGCGGGATGGCACCAGCGCCACATACGCGCCAAAACCATTGGTGGAGCCGGTTTTGTTCAATAACACCGCTTCCTTGGCCGGCCGCGCAGGAGTCAGCCAGCTGACACGCTGCGGCTGGAAAGCCATTTCATTGGCGTTGCCGGCCAGCAAGCGCTGCAAGCTCACCGGATAGCGGTAACCCTCCCAACCCAAGCCCTGCTCCAAGTCGCCCGTCCGGTAATAAGCGGCATGGCTGGCGTCCAGCGCTTGGCGCAAGCGGGCATCGCGGACATCGCCCCAATTGGCCGCCATGTATTTGGCCATATCCGCCGTACTGGACTTGATGCCGTAGGCCTCGGAATCGAGCGCGCCCGGACCCACCCGCACCGGCTTGCCATCGCGGGCGTAGCCCCAGGCATAGCGATCCATCTGGGAGGCCGGCACCCGGACATAGGTGCTGCTCAGTCCGAGCTTAGGCAACAGCGTCTTTTCCATCGCCTCGTCGAACGGCTGTCCCAAGCTTTGCGCCGCCAGATAACCAAACAGGCCGATGCTGGGATTGGAATACAAGCGGCGCTCTCCGGCCTCGAAAGCCGGACGGAAAGCCTGGAAATACCCAATCGCCTGCTGCCCGCTGTTCACGGCATCCGGAAACTGCAGCGGCAGGCCGCCTGCGGTATACGTCGCCAACTGCAATAGCGTAGCCTGGCCGATGGCGCTGCCCTGCAGCGCCGGCAAGCGGCTGCCGGCCGTATCGGACAGCGACAGCTTGCCTTGGCTCAGCGCATAGCCGCCCAAGATGCCGGTAAAAGTCTTGCTGATGGAGCCAAGTTCAAACAGCGTGTCCCGAGTGACCGGCTGGCGGCTCTGTTTCGATGCAAAACCATAATTGAAGAAGTACGTCCGGCCATTGGCCACTACCGCTATCGCCATGCCGGGGATGTCGTGCGTCTTCATCAAGGGCGGAATCGTCGCATCCACCACCTGAGCAATGGCCGGCGGCGCATTCACTGCCGCTCTGGTCAAACCGGAATACAGGAAAAGGCAGCCCAACAAGCCGGCCAGCGCCGACGTTTTTTGGATACGCATCGAGAAACACTCCTTGGCGGACTGGGCATCGGCTCCCGACGCACAGGATCTGCGCGGCGCGATGCCATGAAAGGGAAAACGTGCCGCCACATTACAAACCGCTGCCGGCGACGTAAACCGTCTACCCTGTAACCAACGTAACCACGCCTATGGCCTCAAGGATGCTCGGCTTTATCGGCGGCGTGCTCAGGGTCGACATATTTGCGTAACAGGGCATCGAGCCTGGCCGACGATTCGGCATCCGGTTCGCCGTCAAAGCGCGCCGGACGGAAGTGCATCTGGAACGCCGCGATCGCCGCGCGCGTGCTGGCGTCCAACACGCCGCTTTGCGGCGCATCGTAACCGTAGGCCGACAATCGCCGCTGCCAGCTCCCCGCATCCGGCTGCGCCGATTGCCGCGGCAGGAAGTGCTGGATGTCCTCATCGTCCGGCCAGGCGCCTATGCCAAAATCGCGATACAGCCGCTCCCAGGGAAACCTTGGCCCCGGATCCACCTTGCGGCCCGGCGAGATGTCGGCATGCCCCACCACATTGCTCGGCGGGATCTGGTGCCGCGCCACGATATCGGACGCAAGCCTGCCAAGCAGAGCGATCTGCTCTTCTGAAAAGTCAAACCACGTCCGCTGCATCAGCGGCCATTCATCCTGCTGCGGCGATGGATACCCCAGGTTGACGATCTCGATGCCGATCGAGCTGGTATTCAGATAACGCACGCCCTGCCAATAGCTGTCGCCGGCATGCCAGGCCCGCCGCGCCTCCGGCACCAGGCGCAACACGGCAGGCTTGCGCGCAAGGGTCTGGGCGTCCGGCACCAGATAGTGCGCGCTGGCGCGGTACTGCGCGTCGGTCAGCAGACGCAGCGAAGTCGGGTAATCGACGGCGGTGTAATGAAACACCAGCGTCCGGACGCGAGAGTCCTGGCTAGCCGACGCTATCGATTCATCGATCAAATCCGCCGCCGGCACATCCGCCGCCCATGCCTTGCTCGTCAGCACGCCTCCCGTGGCGGCGCAGGCCAGCGGCATCAGGCCGCCACGATACAAAAACTGCCTGCGATTGATCATCGAGCCTTCTCCTTTGTCCATGGGCCTTACCCTGCTGCCCATGGGTGATTGTCTTGATTGAATAGAGTCTGACTAAGGGCCCGCCGTTAAATTCACGCTTGCTGCGCAGACTACCTCGGTTGATGGGACATGAAAACGCGCTCTATGGAGATATTTCCGCAGATACTGCTGCGGCGCTGGCAGTGAAAATGGAAAACTACCTGACCAGAAAAAGATGGCAAAACGGCCGGAAAGGAATTGAACAGGAAAATAGAAAAACCCCGTAAGTCTTTGACTTACGGGGTTTTATCTGGAGGCGGGGGTCGGAATCGAACCGGCGTAGACGGATTTGCAATCCGCTGCATAACCACTTTGCTACCCCGCCGTAACCGGCGTATCGACCAGATTATATCTGATCCATTTGAATTTGGAGCGGGAAACGAGGCTCGAACTCGCGACCTCAACCTTGGCAAGGTTGCGCTCTACCAACTGAGCTATTCCCGCGGTGCAAATTTTCCAAGCTTAATTCTGGAGCGGGAAACGAGGCTCGAACTCGCGACCTCAACCTTGGCAAGGTTGCGCTCTACCAACTGAGCTATTCCCGCAGTGCAGATTTTTCAAACTTGTTTGGAGCGGGAAACGAGGCTCGAACTCGCGACCTCAACCTTGGCAAGGTTGCGCTCTACCAACTGAGCTATTCCCGCATCACAAATTTTTTCAAGACTTTTGGAGCGGGAAACGAGGCTCGAACTCGCGACCTCAACCTTGGCAAGGTTGCGCTCTACCAACTGAGCTATTCCCGCATCGAAAATTGTTTCAAGTTGCTGGAGCGGGAAACGAGGCTCGAACTCGCGACCTCAACCTTGGCAAGGTTGCGCTCTACCAACTGAGCTATTCCCGCGCTGCGTAAACTTGCTACAACCATCTTGATCTCGCTGCTGCTTCGTCATGCGGCGGCGAGAGACTGCGAATTATAGAGATTTGTTTGAGGCTGTCAACACTTCATACATCTATTTTTTTACCCGCAAACTCTTTGGCGGCCATTTGCAGGTAATAAACCATTGACCATAAAGTCAATATGACTGCGACGTACATGGAAAAATTTCCCAACCAGCGGGCATCAATGGCCGGCAACAAGGCGCCATCGTACAGCAGCAGCGTGATCGCCAGCATTTGCGCCGCGGTTTTCAGTTTGCCGATATAGGCGACCGCCACGCTGTTGCGGTTGCCCATGCCCGCCATCCACTCGCGCAGCGCCGAGATGGTGATCTCGCGGCCAATGATGATCATGGCCATCCAGCCTTCGGTGCGGCCCAGCTGCACCAACAAGATCAGCGCGGCGGCGACGATGAGCTTGTCCGCCACCGGATCGAGAAAGGCGCCGAACGCCGATGTCTGCCCCAGCTTGCGCGCCAGAAAGCCATCCAGCCAGTCCGTGGCGGCCGCCAATGCGAAAATGCCGGCCCCCACGACATTGCGGCTATGCAGCAGCAAGATGGAGTCCGGCAGGAAAAACACCGCCACGCAGATCGGGATCAAGGCGACCCTGATCCAGGTCAGTAATATCGGCAAATTGAAGGGCATCGGTTTTGGTCTTGTCGCTTCAGGCTCGTCAACAACGCGGGCCGACGCCCCGAGCCTGGATCAGGGGCGCCCGCCGCTTACAATCAACTAATGCAAGGCATTGTAAATCTTTTCCGCCAGGGTTCGGCTGATGCCTTCCACCTGCGTCAGGTCATCCACGCTGGCGGCCACCACGCCTCGCAGCCCGCCAAAGCGCGTCAGCAGCTGCTGGCGGCGCTTGGCACCGATGCCGGGGATATCTTCCAGCGTCGATGCCGTGCGCGCCTTGGCCCGCCGCGCGCGATGGCCGGTGATGGCAAAGCGGTGGGCCTCGTCGCGCACGGTCTGGATCAGATGCAACGCCGGATGGTCCTGGCGCAATTGTAGCGTCTTTTCCAAGTATGGCAGGATCAGCGTTTCCAGCCCGGGCTTGCGCTCCTCGCCCTTGGCGATGCCGACGATGGGCAAATTCAGCCCCAGTTCGCCGAATACCTCCAGCGCCACGCCCACCTGGCCCTTGCCGCCGTCGATGAACACCGCGTCCGGCAATCTGCCCTCGCCTTCCGCCAGTTTGCCGTAGCGACGTGACAGGACTTCGCGCATCGCGGCGTAATCGTCGCCCGGCGTGGCGGTAGTGATGTTGAAGCGCCGGTATTCGCTAGGCTGCATCGCCCCCTTGTCGTACACCACGCAGGACGCCACCGTGGCCTCGCCCATAGTGTGGCTGATGTCGAAGCACTCGAAACGAGCGGCATCCTCCAGCTCCAACACCTCGTTCAGCTGCGCCAGCCGCTGGGTTTGGGTGGCCTTGCTGCCCAAACGCTGCAGGATGGCCAGCTCGGCGTTCTTTTCCGCCATCTCCAGCCATACCCGGCGCTCGCCTATCGGATTGCTGACGATGGCGATCTTGCGGCCGGCCCGCTCCAGCAAAAACTGCTGCAGCGCGTCATCCAGCGGGCCGTTGACGACCAGCGCCGTCGGCACCGTGGCATTCAGGTAGTGCTGGGCGACGAAGGCCTGCAGGATTTCCTCGGCGGTATCGGCCTCGCCGCCTATCGGGAAGTGGCTCTTGTCCCCCAGGTGGCGGCCGCCGCGTATCATCACCAGATTGACGCAAGGCTGACCGTCCCGGATCAGCGCCGCCACCACGTCGCAGTCCTGCTGGCTCTGGTTGCTGGCGACAAACTGCTTCTCCTGCACCCGCGCCAGCGCCTGGATCTGATCGCGCAGTTCGGCCGCCTGTTCGAAAGCCATCGCCTCCGCCGCCGCCGTCATCCGCCGCGTCAGCTCGTCTATCAGCTCGCTCTGCCGCCCATTCAGGAAGGCGACCGCGCTGGCGACATCCGCCGCGTACTCTTCTTTGGAAATATGCTCGACGCAGGGGCCGGAGCAGCGCTTGATCTGATACAGCAGACAGGGGCGGGAGCGATTGGCGAACACCGCGTCCTCGCAGGTGCGCAGGCGGAAGACTTTCTGCAGGATCTGGATGCTCTCGCGCACCGCGTAGCTGTTGGGAAACGGTCCAAAGTACTGGTTGGGCTTTTTCGGCTCGCCGCGGTAATACGCCATCTGCGGAAAGCCATGGCCGCTGAGCATCAGATAGGGATAGGACTTGTCGTCGCGAAACAAAATGTTATAGCGCGGCGACAGCGCCTTGATCAGATTGTTCTCCAGGATCAAGGCCTCGGCCTCGGAACGCGTGACCGTAGTTTCGATATTGGCGATCTGCCGCACCATCAGCCGGATGCGCGGGCTGAGGTCGTTCTTCTGGAAATACGAGCTGACGCGGCGCTTCAGATCTATCGCTTTGCCGACGTACAGCACCTTGCCGTCTTCGCCCAGCATGCGGTAGACGCCGGGCAGCGACGGCAGGTTCTGCAATACGTTCTGGTAGTCGAATTCGGGCTTGGACACTTATTTATTGCACCAGGTCTGTACGTCTTTCTGAGCCTGGCGGATCATCTCGTTGCGCTGGGCGTCGGTGGCCAGCGCGGTGGAGCCCGGCAGGCGGATGCGCCCGTTCAGCTGCAGCGTGGACAAATTGTTTTGCGCCTGCTTGCAGTTCTGCTCCTTGATCTTGGCGTTGGCGGCCGCGATGGCCGCGCTGTCGGACGCCACGGGCTTGCTCTCGGCTTTCTTTTCCGCCTTTTTTTCCGATTGCGGCGCGGAGGCCGGCATCGGCGCCGGGTGCGTCCGCACGTTCAGCTTGCGCGCGTTGACATTGGGCGGCGGCTGATCGGAATACACCTTTTTGCCGTTGGCGTCGGTCCAGGTGTAGACCTCGGCCAACGCGGCGGCTGGCGTCAGCAAAACCAACAAAAACGTCCATACTAAAGATGACTTCATTGTCGCTATCCCCGAACCCTCTGGCTGTATGTCCCGGATTGTAAGGCCTGCCATCCGGCCGCGCAAAAGCGGTCGGAACGCGTTTTTGCAGAACAGTCGCCGATCCGGTACAATGCGGCTTTGCCGCCTAAGGAAACGCGATGCGTATCATCGAGAAAGCCTATACTTTCGACGACGTTCTCCTCGTCCCAGCTCATTCTGAAGTTCTGCCGCGCGACGTATCGCTCGCTACGCGCCTCACTCGCAACATCACCTTGAACCTGCCGCTGGTTTCCGCCGCCATGGACACCGTGACCGAAGCCCGCCTCGCCATCGCCATGGCGCAGGAAGGCGGCATTGGCATCGTGCACAAGAACATGGGCGTCGATAAGCAGGCTGCCGAAGTTTCCAAGGTTAAGCGCCATGAGAGCGGCGTGGTGAAAGACCCGATCACCATCGCACCGGACATGCTGGTGCGCGATCTGGTCCTGCTGACCCGCCAGTACAAGATCTCCGGCCTGCCGGTCATCGAAGCCGGCAAGGTGGTGGGCATCGTCACCAACCGCGACCTGCGCTTCGAAACCCGCCTGGATCAAACCGTCGGCTCCATCATGACCCCGCGCGAGCGCCTGATCACCGTCAAGGAAGGCGCCAGCATCGACGAGGCCCGCGAACTGATGCACAAGCACCGCCTGGAGCGCGTGCTGGTGATCAACGACGCCTGGGAGCTGAAGGGCCTGATCACGGTCAAGGATATCATCAAGACCAGCGAACACCCGAACGCCAACAAGGATAGCCAGGGCCGTCTGCGCGTAGGCGCGGCCGTCGGCACCGGTGCCGACACCGAAGAGCGCGTCAAGGCGCTGGTGGCCGCAGGTGTGGACGTCATCGTGGTGGACACTGCCCACGGCCACAGCCAAGGCGTGCTGGACCGCGTGCGCTGGGTCAAGCAAAACTTCAAGCATGTTGATGTGATCGGCGGCAACATCGCCACCGCGCAAGCCGCGCGGGACCTGGTGGACGCCGGCGCCGACGGCGTCAAGGTCGGCATCGGCCCCGGCTCGATCTGCACCACCCGTATCGTGGCCGGCGTGGGCGTGCCGCAGCTGACCGCCATCCACAACGTGTCCGAAGCGCTGAAGGGCACTGGCGTGCCGATGATCGCCGACGGCGGCATCCGCTTCTCCGGCGACATCGCCAAGGCGCTGGCCGCTGGCGGCAACGCGGTGATGCTGGGCGGCATGTTCGCCGGCACCGAGGAAGCCCCGGGCGAAGTGGAACTGTTCCAGGGCCGTTCCTACAAGTCGTACCGCGGCATGGGTTCTCTGGGCGCGATGAGCCAGGGGTCGGCCGACCGTTACTTCCAAGACAGCTCCAACGCCGCCGACAAGTTCGTGCCGGAAGGCATCGAAGGCCGCGTGCCTTACAAGGGCCCGATCGGCCAGGTGATCCACCAACTGGTGGGCGGCCTGCGCTCGTCCATGGGCTACCTGGGTTGCCCGAACATCGATCAACTGCATGAGAACGCGCAGTTCGTCGAGATCACTTCGGCCGGCATCCGCGAATCCCACGTCCACGACGTGCAGATCACCAAGGAAGCGCCGAACTACCACGTCGAACGCTAAGCGTTACGCTGGAATTCGCCATGAAGGCAGGCCTCTCGGCCTGCCTTTTTCTTTGCCTGACGCCGTTTCCCGCCCCCTCATCCTCCCTGCCAACCATTGCGTCTCGCTTACGCGCGGCGCTGCCCACCGCCCGCACAAACAAAACCGCCCGGACCAAGCCGGGCGGTTGCAAAGGAACGATGTTCCCGCTTAGTTGAACGACAGCGCGCTCAGGAAGTCGCCCATCGGCTTTCCGCCATTCTTCACCAGTGCGGCATCGCGCGCGCTCACGCCCGGCAAAGCTTGCAGACCGAAGCGACGAGTCAGGAAACGCAGGATCGATGCGGTGTCGTACTGGGTATGATCGACAAAGCCCTTCTTGGCGAACGGCGAAATCACAATCGCCGGAATGCGGGTGCCCGGCCCCCAGCGGTCGCCCTTCGGCACCGCGGCGTGGTCGTAGTAGCCGCCATTTTCGTCATAGGTGACGACCACCAGCATGTTCTTCCACTGCGGGCTCTTCTGCAGCTGGGCGATCACCGAGGCGATGTGCTGGTCGCCATCCGCCACGCTAGCGTAGCCGGAGTGCTGGTTCAGGTTGCCCTGCGGCTTGTAGAACGCTACCTGGGGCAGCTTGCCGGCCGCCGCATCGGCCAGGAAGCTCTGATCGAAGTCCTTCAGGTGCTGGTTACGATAGGCCGACTGCGTCACCGGATCGAAAGCGGCATAGTAATTGAACGGCTGGTGATGCGGCTGGAAGTTCGGAATGGTGTTGTTGTAGATATTGGCCGGGTTGGACTGCGAGGCGCTCCAGGCACCGGCATACCATGCCCAGCTGACTTTCTTGGCATCCAGACGGTCGGCGATGGTGGCCTGGGTCTGCGCCGGCAGCGTGGAGGCCTTGCTCGGATCGGCATACTTGCCGGTCTTGTCGCCAGATGCCGGATTATTGCCGCTAGGCTGGAACGGCGGCTGCATAGTGTTGACGGCATAGAACTTGCCGGCGCTGTCCTTAGGCGTCAGCGTGCTATCGTTCTTGTACTGAGCAGGCCCGATCAGTACCGAGGCCGGGCTGTTGGCGGCCGGCGTCAAGCGGACGAAATTGCCCTTGCTGTCGGTATCGATCGCAGAAATGCTGTTCTTGGCCGGAGAATTGGCGGCATCGGCGTTCGGATACACCGGCGCGCAAGCGCACACCAGATACTGGTGATTCAGGAAGGAGCCGCCGAAGGCGCCCATGAAGAAATTGTCGGCCAGCGTATACTGCTTGGCCAGCTGCCACATCGACATCTTGCTGCCGTCGTAGTAGCCCATGGACAGGCCGCCGGCGTCGGAGTAGGCGGCAAACTTGTCGTTGGCCCCGCCATTGATCTGCATCTGGTTGTTGTAGAAGCGGTGCACCAGGTCGCGGGTGATGACCGATTGCGACACCACCACGCCGGTGCCGTTCAGGCCCTTCGGATCGTCGATCTGGAACGGCTTGTTGGGGAAGCCTACGGTCTGTGCCTGGGTCAGCGTCACGCTCTGGCCTGTCGCAGTCAAACCCGTCCAGGTCGGCGGCAGCGCCGGCAACACCGAACCGTCAAAATCCTTCTGCGGCACGATCTGTCCCTTGGCGGTCGGATTGACGCCCGGAATGCCGTTGGCGCCAGGGAACAGACCGTACAAGTTATCAAAGCCGCGGTTCTCGGCGTAGATCACCACCACGTTCTTGATATCGCTCAGGCTCAGCCGCTTGTGCAGATTGCCCTTGATATCGCCGGTGGCGCCGGCTTCCTTCACTGCGCTGGCGATGGCGTCGATGTTCTGATTGATCGCCGCCTTCAGCGTGGCCTTGACGTCCGGATCGCTTTCCTTGTTGTGGTCGGCCATCACTTTTTCAGGATCGACACCCAGGCGATCCGCGACGGCCTTGCGCGCAGTAGTCAGATCCATGCCGCCGTCCATCAGGTCGGCGACTTCGGTGGTCAATGAGCTGACCACCACATTATTGGCGCCGGACGGGGCGCGGAAAATCAGCGGGTCGGTTACCGGGGTGGCCGTGCTGGTATCGGGGTCATAACGGGTCGCATCGGTTCCTACCTCCACCAGCACCGCGCCGCTGCCTTTCAGCGAAAACGCGCCGTTGTTGTCGGTGTAGGCAAACGGCTCATTGCTGTCGCAATGACCGTTGCCGTTTTGATCCAGGCACACTTTGGCGTGGCGGAAATAGCTGCCGGTCACCACGCCGCTGGTGCTGGAGGGGGCCGCGCTGGCGGAAGAGGAGCCGCCGCCGCCGCAGGCGGTCAATACGGCCGCGCCGATCAGGGTCAGCGCAAAGCCACAGGTCAAGCGTTGCATGGGATGATCATCCTTGCGGTTTGATGGAGTGTGCGGATTATCCTGATGGAATGTTTCAGCAAGTTTACAACTTGTTAACATTCTCCGCCCTCACCACATCCGGGAAACAAATCGCCTGCTGTCACATTTCCGTCACTTTCACGCAGTACAGTCGCCGCCACACTTCATTCATCCGACATCATGCTGCGCACACTCATCCCGCTATCGATACTGGCCGCCCTTTCCACCGCTCCGCTTGCCGCGCCGCCCACTCAACCGGCCTACGTCGGCGCCGCCTATGCGCCCGGCCCTCACCCGGTCAGCGCCAAGGCCTTGGAAAGCCTGGGACGCCAGCTATTCTTCGACCGCTCGCTATCGGCATCCGGCGCCATGTCCTGCGCCACCTGCCATAGCCCAGCGCATGCTTATGGCCCACCAAACGGACTGGCCGTGCAACTGGGCGGCGTCGATGGCAAGCAGCCGGGCACCCGCGCCGTGCCGTCCCTGCGTTATCTGCAAACCGTGCCGGCCTTCAGCGAACACTTCCATGACGACGATGGCAATGACAGCGAGGATGCCGGCCCGACTGGCGGCTTCACCTGGGATGGCCGCGCCGACTCCACCCACAGCCAGGCCTCCCTGCCCTTGCTGGCCGCCAACGAAATGGCCAATGGCACGCCGGCTGCCGTAGTGAAAAAATTGCAGGCGTCGCCCGCTGCCGGCCGCTTCCGCCAGCTATTCGGCGCCGACATCTTCAGCCATCCCGACATGGCCTTTGCCAAGGCGGTGCTGGCATTGGAAGTCTTCCAGCAGAACCCCAGGGAATTTGCCCCTTACGACAGCAAGTACGATGCCTATCTGCGCGGCCAAACCAAGCTCAGCGCCCAGGAAATGCGCGGGCTGAAAGCCTTCAATGACCCGGCCAAGGGCAATTGCGCGTCCTGCCACCTGAGCGCGCGCAGCGAAAACGGCGCGTTTCCGCTGTTCAGCGATTTCGGCCACATAGCCGTCGGCGCGCCGCGCAACCCGGCCATCGCCGCCAACCACAATGGCCATTACTACGACCTGGGCCTGTGCGGCCCCTATCGCACCGACCTCAAGAACCACTCCGAATACTGCGGCCTGTTCCGCACGCCCAGCCTACGCAATGTCGCCACCCGCAAAACCTTCTTCCACAACGGCTCGTTCAACGATCTGCGCCAGGTATTGCGCTTCTACGCCGAGCGCGACACGCATCCGGAAAAGTGGTACCCGAAGGGCAAGGACGGCAAGGTGGCGAAGTTTGACGACCTGCCCGGGCGCTACCACGGCAACGTCAACATGGAGCCGCCATTCGGCGGCAAACCCGGCGCCAAGGCGGCTTTCGACGAAAAAGACATCAATGACATGCTGGTATTCCTAAAGACTCTGAATGATGGCTATAAGCCGTCCCGCCAGAGCAAAAAACCAGCGTGAGCAAACCGGCCAGACTACGCTGAATAGCGAAGTCCATAGCAGGAAGACAAGACGAGGCAACAAACCGTGTCGCTCATCTAGCGGTGAGCAGATCGCTCTGAACCTTTAAATACAGACTTATATTGCAAGTGCATATTACTTGCTTCAGGAGTCACTATGAGCGCTACCTCAGTACCATGTCCATGCTGCGACGAAGAGCTGTATCAAACACAGCACCTAGACGGGCCATACAATTCCAAAGTCAATGGCCCGACACTAGATCAGGATAGTCAAGGGGCATATATGATATGCCCAAACTGCCAGTGTCGCATTGAGTTCATCGGGACCGGACAGTTGCAAATATCGCCCATCCAGCCCTGTATCAGAAAATATCAAAAATAAAGTGGTAGTGAAAAAATCATGAAGCCTTAATGAAAAAGCCCACCGCGAACGGTGGGCTTTTGCTTGGGCTTGCGCCTGCTAACGGCTTACAGGCCGAACGGGTGACGCAGCACGATGGTTTCTTCGCGATCCGGACCGGTGGACACGATGTCGACCGGCGCGCCGCAAACTTCTTCGATGCGCTTCAGGTAAGCCTGGGCGTTGGCCGGCAGGTCTTCCCAACGCTTCACGCCGACGGTGGTGCCCGTCCAGCCCGGCAGGGTTTCGTATACCGGCTCGCACTTGGTCACGGCATCGGAGCCGAACGGCAGGATGTCGATCAGCTTGCCGTCCAGCATGTAGCCAGTGCACAGCTTGATCTCTTCCAAGCCGTCCATCACGTCCAGCTTCATCACGCACAAGCCGGACACGCCGTTGATCTGGATGGAGCGCTTCAGCGCGGCGGCATCGAACCAGCCGCAGCGGCGCGGACGGCCGGTGACGGAGCCGAACTCGTTGCCGCGCTTGGCCAGGAAGGCGCCGATATCGTTTTCCTGCTCGGTCGGGAACGGACCGGAACCGACGCGGGTGGCGTAACCCTTGACGATGCCCAGCACGTAGTTGAGCATTTGCGGCGCCACGCCGGCGCCCGGCGCAGCCGCGCCGGCCACGCAGTTGGACGAGGTCACGTACGGGTAGGTGCCGTGGTCGATGTCCAGCAGCGTGCCTTGCGCGCCTTCGAACAGGATGGGGGTGCCAGCCTTGTCCATGTCGTACAGGGTGCGCGACACGTCAGCCACCATCGGCTTGATGCGCTCAGCCATCTTCATGGTGTCGGCCAGGATGGCCTCGTAGCTCACCGGCTCGGCCTTGAACAGACTGGTCAGCAGGAAGTTGTAGTAGTCTACGTTTTCCTTCAGCTTGGCGGCGAAGCGCTCGGCGTTGAACAGGTCGATCACCTTCAGCGCGCGGCGTGCCACCTTGTCTTCGTAGCAGGGGCCGATGCCGCGGCCAGTGGTGCCGATCTTGCCGGCGCCCATGGCGGCTTCGCGCGCCTGGTCCAGAGCGATGTGGTACGGCAGGATCAGCGGGCAGCCTTCTGCAATCTTCAGGCGGGCGGAGGCGTTGACGCCGGCGGCTTCCAGCTCGTCGATTTCCTTCAGCAGGGCTTCCGGCGACAGCACCACGCCATTGCCGATGAAGCACTCGACATCCGGACGCAGGATGCCGGACGGCACCAGGCGCACCACGGTCTTCTTGCCATTCACCCACAGCGTATGGCCGGCGTTGTGGCCACCCTGAAAGCGCACCACGGCACGCGCGTGGTCGGTCAGCCAGTCAACGATTTTGCCCTTGCCTTCGTCACCCCACTGGGTGCCAATCACGACAACGTTCTTGGACATTGGAAAAAACCTCTTCGTCAGTCAGATTCAAATAAAAAATCAATGAAACGGCGCCAGCTGCCAGCCCTGCTCGGCCGGCACCAGCTCGCGATCGCAATTCAACGCTTCCGCCGATTCGCCCAGATAATCCACCACCACCATCTCGCCTGAGGCGCGCAGACGCGCCACTTCCTCAGCGGCAGCCGGCAGATGGCGGGCCGCCACGCGGATGCCTCGGCTGGAGTCCCGCTCCGGCAGGATGCGCAGCAGGTCGCGCAAATCCAGGCTGAAGCCGGTGGCCGGACGGGCGCGGCCAAAGCGCCGGCCCACATTGTCGTAGCGGCCGCCGCGCGCGATGGCGTCGGACCAGCCCGGCGCGTAAGCCGCGAACATCAGGCCGGTGTGATAGAAGTCGCCGCGCAGCTCGGCCAGATCGAAGCTCAGCTCCACCCTGCCCTGCATCGCGCGGGCGATGGCGGACAGCTGCATCAGCCCCAGCTCCACCTCCGGCAGCGAAGGCAGACGGGTACGCGCCTTCTCCAGCACAGAAGCCGGGCCATACAACTCCGGCAGCGCCAGGAAAGCGCTCTTGTAAGGTTCGGCCACGCCGGCCACCAGCGCGGCGATGCCGGCGGTGTCCTTATTCTGCAAGAGGCCGAACAGCTCGCGGCTCACCTCCGGCGCGAGGCCGGCCGCCGCGGCCAAGCCCCGGTAGATGGCGATATGGCCCACGTCCAGACGCAGTTTTTCCACGCCGGCTTTTTCCAGCGTGGACAGCATCAGATCGATGATCTCCAGGTCGGCCTCGATGCCGGCATAGCCGTACAGCTCCGCGCCCACCTGCAGCGGCTCGCGCGAGCTGGTCAGGCCGGACGGACGGCTGTGCACCACGCTGCCGGCGTAGCACAGGCGGGTGACGCCGGTGCGGCCGCCCAACAGGTGGGCGTCGATGCGCGCCACCTGCGGCGTGATGTCGGCGCGCAGGCCCAGCTGGCGACCGGATAACTGGTCGTCCAGCTTGAAGGTTTTCAGATCCAGCGTGACGTCGCCTTCGCTGACCAGCGAATCGATGTACTCGATCAGCGGCGGCAGCACCAGCTCGTAGCCAGCCACGCGAAAGCCTTCCAGCATCGCGGCCTTGGCGGATTCAACCTGACGCGCCGTGGCCGGCAGGATGTCCGCGATATATTCAGGTAACAGCCAATTACGCATTTCGTTTCAACAGAATAAAAGGCGGGAGGAGCCCCGCCTTGTCATCAGCAAACTGGCCAGGTCGCCCCGGCCAGTCTTCTTTATACTAAATTGTCGCTTACTTGCTCTTGCCTTGTCCCGCCTGCGGGTTCTTCAGGTACTTGAAGAAATCGCTGCTCGGATCCAGCACCAGCACGTCGCTCTTGTTCTTGAACGACTCCTTGTACGCATCCATGCTGCGCCAGAAGGCGTAGAACTCCGGATTCTTGCCGTAGGCCTCGGCGTAGATCGCCCCCGCCTTGGCATCGCCCACGCCCTTCAGCTCCTGCGCCTTGCGATAGGCTTCCGCCAGGATCACGTCGCGCTGCTTGTCGGCTTCCGCCCGCACCCGCTCGGCATCGGCAGCGCCTTCGCTGCGCAGCTTGCTGGCCACGGTGCGACGCTCGGACTGCATGCGGTCGTAGACGGAACTGCTTATTTTATCCGGAAAGTCGACGCGTTTTAAGCGGACATCGAGAATTTCCACACCTATTTTACGCGCATCCGCGTCCGCGCGCTTGCGAACCGTCTCCATGACCTGATCGCGCTGGCCGGAAATGACGTCGGCAACGGTCTTCTGGCCGAACTCCGCGCGCAGGCCATCATTGATGGTCTGCTTCAGACGCGCCACGGCGGCAGCCTCGGTGCCGACGCTCTTGTAGAACTGCGACACATCGACCACGCGCCATTTCACGAAGCTGTCCACCAGCACGTTCTTCTTCTCGCGGGTGTTGAACAGCTCAGGCGTTTCCGCATCGATGGTCTGCACGCGGCGGTCGAAGTAGCGCACGTTCTGCAGCAGCGGAATCTTGAACTGGATGCCCGGCTGGGAGATCACCTTGACCACCTCGCCGAATTGGAAGACCAGCGCGTACTGGCGCTGATCGACGGTGAACAGCGACAAGCTGGCGACAAACAGCGCGCCGGCGATCGCCACCAGGGTTGGGATCAGTCTTTGCGTCATCGCTCCGCTCCAAAAATATCGCGACCGCGCGAGGTATCGCGCCCGTTCTTGGCCGCCGGCGGATTAGCCGGCTGGGCCGGGGCCGCAGGGGCCGGGCTCGCGGAGGGTTGGGCGGGAGCCGGCGCGGCGGTGCCGGGAGCGGTCATCTGCATCAGCTTGTCCAGCGGCAGGTAGAGCAGGCTGTTGCCGCCCTTCTGATCCACCAGCACCTTGCTGCTGTTGTGCATGATCTGCTGCATCATGTCGAGGTACATGCGGTCGCGCATGACCTTGGGCGCCTTGTTGTATTCAGGCAACACTTGCTTGAATCGCTGGGCATCACCCTCGGCTCGTTCCACCACCTGCTGCTGGTAAGCCTCGGCTTCCTGCACCAGACGCGAAGCCATGCCCTTGGCCTTGGGCACCACTTCGTTGGCGTAGGCCATGCCCTCGTTCAGCAGCTTGTCCTTGTCCTGGCCCGCCTTCACCGCGTCGTCGAACGCCGCCAGCACCTGCTGCGGCGGCTGCACGTCGTTGATGTTGACCTTGGCGATGCGGATGCCGGCCTGGTAGCGGTCCAGTACTTCCTGGATCAGCTTGTGGGCGTCTACGGCGATCTGGGCGCGCCCCTCGTTCAGGACGAAGTCCACCTTGTTGCGGCCGACCACCTCGCGGATGGCGGTTTCCGTCGCCTGTTTGACCAGGTCCTTGCCGTCGCGCTCGCGCGCGGCGTTATTGAACAGAAACGCGCGCGCATCCTTGATGTCGTACTGGACCGACAGCTGCACATCTATGATGTTCTGGTCTTCGGTCAGCATCAGCGACTCTTCCGGCACGCGGTTCTGCGCGCTGCCGCGATAACCGACTTCGACGCTGCGCACTTCGGTCAGGTTGACGATTTCGGACTTCTCGAACGGATACGGGGCGCGCCATTGCAGGCCCGGCTCGGTCAGGCGATTGAAACTGCCCAGCCGCAGCACCACGCCGGCTTCGCGCGCGTCCACCACGTAGAAGCCGCTGGCCAGCCACAAGGCGGCCAATACGCCGATCACGGCGGCGGCGCCGCCTTTGAACGACGGCGGCGATATGCCGGAGCCGGGGCGTCCGCCCTGGCCCATCGGGTTGTTCGGGCCGCCATTGCCGGACTTGCCGCCCAGCAGGCGGGACAGTTTGCGGTTCAGATCACGGAACACTTCATCGAGGTCCGGTGGCCCATTCTGGCCGTTGCGGCCACGGTTCGGGTCATTCTGCGACATGCTCGTATGGTTCTTTATGGTTGTTTGCGAAAGGTTGCACCCGTTCGGCAATCGCCTCGCGCAAGAGTTCCAGCCCCTCGCCCTTCAGCGCCGATACGCGTACCGAAACGATCTGGCCATCCTCGCCGCGCTCGATCTCCGGCGGCAGCGCTTTCAGATCGCATTTGTTCCATACGATGAGCTGCGGAATGCCATCGGCGTCGATTTCGGCCAGCACCTTGTTGACCTCCTCGATCTGCGCATCGCGCATCTCGTTGGCGCAGTCCACCACATGCAGCAGCAGATTGGCCTGGACCGTCTCCTCCAGCGTGGCGCGGAAAGCCGCCACCAGGGTATGCGGCAGATCGCGGATGAAGCCGACGGTGTCGGACAGCACGACGGAACTTTGGTGGTTCAGAAACAGTTTGCGGCTGGTGGTGTCCAGCGTGGCGAACAACTGGTCGGCGGCGTAGCTGTTGGCCTTGGTCAGCGCATTGAACAAGGTGGATTTGCCGGCGTTGGTATAGCCGACGATGGACACCGAAGCGATGCCGGCGCGATTGCGCCCCTTGCGCTGGGTGTTGCGCTGCTTCTGCACCTGGCCCAAACGCTCCTTCAGCGCCTTGACGCGGATGCCGAGCAGGCGGCGGTCGGTTTCCAGCTGGGTTTCGCCGGGGCCGCGCAGGCCGATGCCGCCCTTTTGCCGCTCCAAGTGGGTCCAGCCGCGCACCAGGCGCGTGGACAGATGCGATAGCTGGGCCAGCTCCACCTGCAGCTTGCCTTCATGGCTGCGGGCGCGCTGAGCGAAAATATCGAGGATCAGGCTGTTGCGGTCGATCACGCGGCACTGGATCACGCGCTCCAGGTTGCGCTCCTGGCCCGGCGACAGCGCGTGGTTGAAGATCACCACGTTGGCGCCGGTGGCCCGCACCATGGACGCGATCTCCTCCACCTTGCCCTTGCCGGCGAACAGGGCCGCGTCGGGGCGCTGACGCTTGCCCTGCACCATGCCGAGAATTTCGACATGGCTGCTGCGCACCAGCTCGGCGCACTCGGCGACACTTTCCTGGTAGTCGGCATCACCAAAATCCAGGCTGACCAGAACGGCCTGGTCGCCTAAGTCGGGACGATCAAACATGCTGTAGCAATCTAGTGCGGCGATAAAAGACAAAGGCCGAAAGGCCGCATGCATGATGCGGCCAATCGGCCCGGGCGGCGAGGCCGGCTGCCTTAGGCGTCCTGCGCCTGTTCCTGCTTCTGCGCCGGGTGTTCGTGCGGGATGGTAACCGCGCGAGCCGGGACCACGGTGGAGATGGCGTGCTTGTAAACCATCTGAGTGACCGTATTCTTCAGCAGAACCACGTACTGGTCGAAGGATTCAACCTGACCCTGCAACTTGATGCCGTTGACCAGATAGATGGAGACCGGCACGTGTTCCTTACGCAGGATGTTCAGGAACGGGTCTTGTAACATTTGCCCTTTAGAGCTCATTCGTTTTTCTCCGAATCGTTGATTGTTGTATTAACTGTACAGCGAACAGCGCGGCGGCCTGCTTATTTTTAGCAGAAAACATTCCGGCGTACTATTTTTTGCTGTTTTTGCCGTAGCGAACTTCTTTTTCCCTGCCCCGCATCTTGGACATCGGCTTAGGCTTGGCCCGGGATTTCTCCTTGCCGTCGTCGTTGTCGAACGGGTTTTCCGACGATTTATACTGCACTCTCAGCGGGGTGCCCTGCAGTTTGAACACTTTACGGAAAGTATGTTCCAAATAGCGGGTGTAGCTGTTGGGTATATTGTCGAGCGCGTTGCCGTGCACGACGATGATAGGCGGATTCTGCCCGCCTTGGTGCGCATAGCGCATCTTGGGGCGGATCAGGCCGCTGCGCGGCGGTTGCTGGCGCTCCAGCGCCACCTGCAGCACCCGCGTCAGCTTCGGCGTCGCCAGCTTCACCATCGCGGCGCGGTAAGCCTCGTCGATCGATTTGAACAAGTCTGCCACACCTCGGCCCTCGATGGCCGAGATGTAATGAAACTTTGCGAAATCCAGGAAGTTGAGCTTGCGCGCGATCTCGCGGCGCACGGTGTCTTTCTGCTCGCTGTCCAGGTTGTCCCACTTGTTGACTGCCACCACCAGGGCTCGGCCCGCCTCCAGCGCGAAGCCCGCGATAGTGGCGTCCTGCTCGGAGATGTCCAGTTGGGCATCCAGCACCAGCACCGCGACGTTGGCGTCTTCAATCGCCTTCATGGTCTTGATGACGGAGAATTTCTCCAGCATCTCGTTGACCTTGGCGCGACGGCGCACGCCGGCGGTGTCGATGATGGTATAGGTATGGCCTTCGCGCTCAAAATCAATATAGATGCTGTCGCGGGTGGTGCCGGCCTGGTCGAAGGCGATGACGCGCTCCTCGCCCAGAATGGCGTTCACCAGGGTGGACTTGCCGACATTCGGCCGGCCGATCACGGCGAACTTCGGATGGCGGCTGTCTTCTTCCTCCACTTCATCGGGGAAGCCCTCCAGCACCAGCTCCATCAGCTCGCGCACACCGTCGCCGTGGGCGGCGGAAATCACCAGCGGTTCCCCCAGCGCCAGTTCATGGAACTCGGCACCGGCGATGGCATGCTTCATGCCTTCCGCCTTGTTGACGGCCAGGAACACCGGACGGTCCAGTTGGCGCAGGCGGTTGGCGATGATCTTGTCTTGCGGCGTCAGGCCGGAACGGCCGTCCACCAGGAACACCACGGCATCGGCTTCGTCAACGGCCTGCAAGGTCTGCTTGGCCATTTCGAACAGGATGCCTTCGTCCACCACCGGCTCGAAACCGCCGGTGTCCACCACCAGATACGGCTTCTCGCCGACCCGGCCGTGACCGTAATGACGGTCACGCGTCAGGCCCGGCTGGTCGGCGACCAGGGCGTCACGGCTGCGGGTCAGCCGGTTGAAGAGGGTCGACTTGCCCACATTGGGGCGGCCGACCAGCGCTACGGTAGGTTTCATGTAAAACTGCTTTTATCCCAAATTCAGCATCGCCAAGCGGCCATCCTGTCCCTGTACCAGGGCGGAGGAGCCGAGCGACACCGGTTGATTGACCGGACCGGAGGTGCCGATCTTGCTGCGGCCGACAATGCCGCCGCTCTCGTTGGATAGCAGATGCGCATAGCCTTCGCCATCCACCACCAGCACGAAGCGGCCCAGCATGACCGGGCCGGAGACATCGCGGTACTTCAGATCGTCGTTTTTCCAGACGTTGCGGCCGCTCTGGCGATCATAGGCCCAGACCGAACCGTTTTCCGCCGTCACGTAGACATTGCGGGCATCCACCGCCAGGCCGCGGCTGGACGAGATCTCGCGCGCCCACTGCAGGCTGCCGCTGCGCGCCTCAAAGCAGGCGACGCGCCCTTGATAGGCCACGGCGCACACCTGGCCGCCATCGAATACCGGGCGGCTGGTGACGTCGGTGACGCGCTCCAGCTCGGTGGCGCCGCGCGGCGTGGCCACGGCACCCTGCCACAGCGAATTGCCGGTTTGCGGATTGATGATGTCGAGCTGGCCGCCGGCCTGCCCCACCATCACCGCCTCGCGGCCCACCGCGCGCATCGAGCCGTCGTTGCGCACCGTCAGCTGCGGCAATACGTTGCCGACCGACCACTGCTGCTTGCCGTCGGCCAGGTTGAACCCCGTCAGACGGGCATCGTTGGTGCGCACGATGACCTTGTCGCCGGCGATCTGCGGCGCTTCCAGCATCAGGCTGGTCAGGGACTGCTCCCACAGCGTCTTGCCGCTGACGCGGTCCACCGCCAGCAGCTTGGCGTCCTGCGTGCCCACCAGCACGGTATCGCCGCTGACGGCGACGCCGGTGCTCAGGCCGCGCTTCAGCGACACATCGCTCTGGATACGGCCGGACAGGGCATCGATGCTGCGGATGCGCCCCGCAGCGTCTGCCGTCACCACATTGCCGTTGGCGTACACCGGCAGGAAGCTGCCGGCCGGCGCCGCCTGCTGCAGCGTCCACTTGAGCTCCAGCGTCTGCAGCGGCTTGATGGCGGCCAGCGGCGTCGGCTGAAATTGCGAGGAACCTTCAAACCAGCTGGCGCAACCAGCCAGCGACAAGGAAGAGATGACAGCGGTAAGCAACAGTTGGCGGCGCATGCGATCAGCCTCCCAACGCGTCGAGTTTCATCCGAACCAGCTCGCGGCTCGGATTTTCTTCCACCAGCTTGGCCAGCGCGGCCTTGTAGGCGTCGCGCGCGCCGGCGGTATCGCCCTTGGCGGAGAACACATCGCCCTTCAACTCGAGATACTCGGCGTCGAAAGCCGCCGGGTGCGGCTGGTTGAGCTCAGAAATCGCGGCATCGTATTTCTTCTGCTGCAG
This sequence comes from Chromobacterium sp. ASV23, assembly GCF_016428945.1. Taxonomy (NCBI): domain Bacteria; kingdom Pseudomonadati; phylum Pseudomonadota; class Betaproteobacteria; order Neisseriales; family Chromobacteriaceae; genus Chromobacterium; species Chromobacterium sp. ASV23. Next base: position 152,043 of record NZ_JAELTR010000002.1, on the reverse strand, counting down.
ATGCAGCGATGCCAGACGCAAGCGGGCGATGGCCTGCATGGCCTCGTCCTTGCCGTTCGTCACCACCCACTGCAGCTGGCTGGAGGCCAGATCGAGATCGTTCTTGTCGAACGCAGCCTTGGCCAGCACCAGCGCGCTGCGGCTGGCGTAAACCGTGCCGGCGAACTCGCCCTGCAATTGCTGGGCCGCCGTTTTCAGCTTGGCGACATCCTTGGCGGCGATGGCTGCGTCCACTGCTTCATACGCGACGGCGGCTTTTTCCGCTTGCTGGCGCTGATACATGCCATAGGCCTTGTAACCCAGGTAGCCGAGGCTGACCGCCAGCACTGCGCCGCCGATCAGTTTGCCCCACTGCTGCCAGAAGGCCTTCATCGAATCGATCTGTTCCTGTTCCTGCAAGTCGAACGCCATTGCGTTCCCCCTTATTCAATCAAGCTTTCAGAGTGGCCAGCGTCGCGGCGACATCCGCGGCTGCCACGGTCTTTTGTTCGATTTCCGCGCGCAAGGCCTTGATCACGGCCTGGCCGGCGGCGATCTCGTTCTCGCCGACGATGACGGCGAACGCTGCGCCGCTGGCATCGGCCTTCTTCATTTGAGACTTGAAGCTGCCCTCGCCCAGGTGCTGCACCACGGAGAAACCGGCGGCGCGCAATTGCTGCGCCAGCTTCATCGAGTACAGGCCCGCGCCCTCGCCCTGGTTGACCAGGTAGACATCGACGCCGCGCTGCGACGGCAGCAGGCCCTTGTCTTGCAGCAACAGCAGCACGCGCTCCATGCCCATGCCGAAGCCGATGCCCGGCGCCGGCTTGCCGCCCAGCTGCTCGATCAGGCCGTCGTAACGGCCGCCGGCGCAGACGGTGCCCTGGGCGCCCAGCTCGGTGGTCACCCACTCGAACACGGACTGGTTATAGTAGTCCAAACCACGCACCAGCCGCGGGTTTTCCACATACTCCACGCCCAGCGCGGCGATCATCGCCTTCCAACCCTCGTAATGGGCGCGCGACGCCTCGCCCAGATAGTCGGACAGTTTGGGCGCGGCGTTGGCCATTTCCTGCAGCGCCGGATTCTTGGTGTCCAGCACGCGCAGCGGATTGGTGTACAGGCGGCGCTTGCCATCCTCGTCCAGGATGTCGACGTGGCGCTCCAGGTACTGGATCAGCGCGTCGCGGTGGGCGGCGCGCTCTTCCTTGTTGCCCAGCGAGTTGATTTCCAGACGCACATACTGGCTGATGTCGAGACGGCGCCACAGGTCGGCCGTCATCGCGATGATTTCGGCGTCCACGTCCGGGCCGGCAAAGCCCAGCGCTTCCACGCCCATCTGGTGGAACTGGCGGTAGCGGCCCTTTTGCGGACGCTCGTGGCGATACATCGGCCCCATGTACCACACCTTCTGGGTGGCGTTGTAGAGCAGATTGTGCTCGACCACCGCGCGCAGCGTGCCTGCGGTGCCCTCAGGGCGCAGCGTCAGGCTGTCCCCGTTCAGGCTGTCAATGAAGGTGTACATTTCCTTTTCGACGATGTCGGTGACTTCGCCGATGGAACGGACAAACAACGCGGTATTTTCCAGGATAGGGGTGCGGATGTTGTGGTAGCCGTAGTCGGCCAGCAGCTTGCGCAGCACCCCTTCAAAATATTCCCACTGGTAGGATTCGGTCGGCAGCACATCGTTCATGCCTTTGACCGCTTGGTATTTCTGAGCCATTGCTATCTTCTTGTATCAGCTGAATTCTGGTTCCGTCAGGCTTTCACCGGCTGGATCGGAATAGTGCGGCTGGCGTTTTCGCGGCGCTTGGCGCCGCCTTCGCCGTAGCGGGTTTTGACATAGTTGTCGACGATGGCGGTGAACTCGGCCGCGATGTTGTCGCCCTTCAGCGTCACATCCTTGTGGCCGTCCACATAGACCGGGGCCACCGGCACTTCGCCGGTGCCGGGCAGGGAGATGCCGATGTCGGCCAGCTTGGACTCGCCCGGACCATTGACCACGCAGCCCATCACCGCCACCTTCATGTCCTCGACGCCAGGGTATTGCAGACGCCATACCGGCATCTGCTCGCGCAGGTAGTTCTGGATATCGTCCGCCAGCTCCTGGAAGAAGGTGCTGGTGGTGCGGCCGCAGCCCGGACAGGCGGTGACCAGCGGCGTAAAGCTGCGCAGACCCATGGTTTGCAGCAACTCCTGCGCCACCACCACTTCCTTGGTGCGCGCCTCGCCCGGTTGCGGCGTCAGCGAGATGCGGATGGTATCGCCTATGCCCTCCTGCAACAGCACGGCCAGCGCGGCGCTGGAAGCGACGATGCCCTTGCTGCCCATGCCGGCTTCGGTCAAACCCAGGTGCAGCGGGTAGTCGCAGCGGCTGCCCAGCTCGCGGTAGACGCTGATCAGGTCCTGCACATTGCTGACCTTGCAGGACAGGATGATATTGTCCGGCGACAGGCCGATTTCCATGGCTTTATCGGCCGACTCCAGCGCCGAAACAATCAGCGCTTCCTGCATCAGTTTGGGCAGCGGCAAAGGCGCGGCGGAGCGGTTATTGGCGTCCATCATCCGAGCCAGCAAGGCTTGGTCCAGGCTGCCCCAGTTGACGCCGATGCGCACCGCCTTGTCGAGCTCCATCGCGGTGCGGATCATGAAGGCGAACTTGTCGTCGCCCTTGGCGCCCTTGCCGACGTTGCCGGGATTGATCCGGTATTTGGCCAGCGCCTGGGCGCAATCCGGGTATTCCTTCAGCAGACGGTCGCCGTTGAAGTGGAAGTCGCCGACCAGCGGCACATTGCAACCCTGATCATCCAGCCGCTGGCGGATTTCCGCCACGCGCGCAGCCGCTTCCGGCGAGTTGACGGTGATGCGCACCACTTCGGAACCAGCCTGCGCCAGCTGATACACCTGTTCCGCCGTCGCGGCGGCGTCGGCGGTATCGGTATTCGTCATCGACTGCACCACCACTGGCGCGGCGGAGCCTACCAAAACATGCCCCACCCGCACTAGGCGAGTGGGGCGGCGCGCGATATTCACGCTATCCATTCGCTACCCTGCATCACTTGAGTTGAATCTTGGCGGTTGTGCCGCGGATCTTGTCGCTGAAGTCCACCGGCTTGCCGTTGTAGCTCAGCTCCACCTGGCTGGCGTTGCCCACCACCACTTTGAACGGCGCGGTGCCGGAAACCTCGGTGGCATCGCCAGGCTGCATGACTTTGTAAATCAGTTTGCGGCCGGTGGCGTCCTGCACCGATATCCAGGCCGCGTCCTTGACGTTGACGCTGACCTTGTCGTTGCCTGGCGCCGCTGCCGGCGCGCTGGCCAGCGGCTTGGCCGCAGCGGCCTTGACCGGGGCGCTCGCCACCGGCTTGGCGGCAATCGCCTTGGCTGGCGCGCTGGCAACAGGCTTGGCAGCAGCCAGCTGGGCCGGGCTGCTGGCTGCCGGCTTGGCGGCCGCCACCGCAGCCGAGGCGGGAGAGTTCGCCGGCGTCGCTGCCGCCGGAACGGATGCCGCCACCGCAGACGCATCATGCTGCTGAGTCAGCATCGGGGCCAGTTGGTCGTCCGCATGCTGCTCCGCCTTGGCGCCGCCATCGTCGCGATTGGCGTACCAGAAGCCGCCGCCCGCGATGCCGGCGACAATCACCGCCAGCGCCAGCCATTTGCCAATGGACGAGCCTTCACGGCTTTCCGCCGGCGCCTCCTCCGGCTCGTGCGGCAAGTCGCGCGCGGCGGTGCCTTTTACCAGATTGGCCACATCATTGACGGCCGAGGGAAAATGCTGCTCCAGGGCCTGCATCAGCGGCTCCGGATCCACGCCCAGAAAGCGCGCGTAATTGCGGACGAAGCCACGGACAAAGGTGGCTCCGGGCAAAGCGTCGAAATCGTCGCGCTCAATCGCTTCCAACTGCCGCATCGACAGCTTCAGCCGATCAGCCACTTCCCCCAAGCCCAGTCCGGCCGCCTCGCGCGCCGCTTTCAAACTGGGGCCGATGCCTTTGGGCATCGGAGCGTCTAGATGTTCGTTTGTTCTTTCCATCCTCAGCTTCCACTCAACAGCAGTTGTGTTTCTCTAGAGTCCGGATACCGGTTCTTCAGCTCGCCGGCGCATTCGCTTTCCAACGTGCCGTCGCCGGTCTTGCGGGCGATTCTGGCTCCCAGCCACAGGTCGGCGGCGCCCAAACCCTCGGGACTGGCGCTGCGCAGCCTGCCGAAATAGAAAGCGGCTAGTTTTGCATTACCCTGGCCAAGATGCATCTCCGCCAGTTCGCGCAGCGCCGGCGGATAATTGGGCGCCGCGCGCAAAGCGTCCAGCAGATACTCATTGGCCTTGTCCGCCTGCCCAAGCTTGAGGTTGCAACGCCCCAGGTTCAGATAGGCGGATTGAGGAGAATCATACAGCGGATTGGCCAGCGCCTTCAGAAACAGCGGCAGCGAATCCTGCACCCGGCCGTTTTCGCACAAAAACAGGCCGTAATTGTTGTTGGCGGCCGAATTCGCCGGGTCCAACTGCAAGGCGCGGCGGAAATCCTGTTCCGCCTGGTCGTTCTGCTGCAGCAAGCCCAGCACATAGGCCCGGGCGACATACGCGGCCACATAGGACGCATCCGCCTGCACCGCCTGATTGGCGTTGTCCAGCGCCGCCTTCAGATTGCCTATCCTGGCGTACTCCACGGCAAGCTGGCTGCGTATCTGCGCCAGCTCGCTGGAGTTAGCCGCCATGGCGGAGGTGGCGACGCCAAATGCCAACAGCCATCCAGCCAACCATCCCCGCCATTTATTCATAGTTTCTTATCCTCGCTTATTTGCATCCATTTGGCCTGACGCCTGGTTTTATCTTGCACTTGGCCGGCCAGTTGACCACAGGCTGCATCGATGTCGTCGCCGCGCGTCTTGCGCACGGTCACCACATAGCCTTGTTCTTGCAGAAGTTCACGGAAAATGCGGATCGCGTTGTTGCTGGAACGATCATAACCCGAGTTGGGGAAAGGATTGAATGGGATCAGGTTGAATTTGCACGGCACGTCCCTCACCAACTCCATCAACTGGCGAGCATGTTCCGGTCTATCGTTGACCCCGTCAAGCATCACATATTCAAAGGTGATGAAATCGCGCGGCGCTTTTTCCAGATAGCGGCTGCAGGCGGCCATCAGCTCCGACAGCGGATATTTCTTGTTGATCGGCACGATCACGTCGCGGATCGCGTCGTTCGGCGCATGCAGCGACACCGCCAGCGCCACCGGGCACTCCTCGCGCAGACGGTCCATCTGCGGCACCAGGCCGGAGGTGGACAACGTGACGCGGCGGCGGCTCAAACCATAGCCATGGTCGTCCAGCATGATCTGCATCGCGCTGACCACGTTGTCGAAATTGGCCAGCGGCTCGCCCATGCCCATCATCACCACATTGGACACCACGCGCTCGTTCTTCGGCGTCACGCCCATGGCCTTGTTGGCCCACCACAGCTGGCCGATGATCTCGGCAGTGCTCAGGTTGCGGTTGAATCCCTGGCGGCCGGTGGAGCAGAACGTGCACTCCAGCGCGCAACCCACCTGGGATGACACGCACAAAGTGCCGCGGTCGTCTTCCGGAATGAACACGGTTTCCACACCGTTGCCGGTGCCGACGTCGAGCAGCCACTTGCGGGTGCCATCACTGGACTCCTGCCCGGTCATCAGCGACGGCACGCGCACCTCGGCGCGCTCGTGAAGCTTGGCGCGCAGGCTCTTGGCGAGATCGGTCATCGCGTCGAAATCGTCTTCGGCCATCTGGTGCATCCAGCGCATCACTTGCTTGGCGCGGAACGGCTTCTCGCCCATTTCGGCAAAGTGCTGGGTCAACTGGTCCAGATTGAAGTCGAGCAGGTTGGTTTTCATGCAATCCTCGAGAGGGGAAAGAGGCCGCCGCTTGCGCGGCAGCCTCCGGTCAATCAACTACAGTTCGAGATTAGCGCGAGCAGATCTCGGAAGCGGCGAAGAAGTAGGCCACTTCGATGGCAGCGTTTTCCACGCTGTCGGAACCGTGCACGGCGTTGGCGTCGATCGAGTCGGCGAAATCGGCGCGGATGGTGCCGGCTTCAGCCTTCTTCGGGTCGGTCGCGCCCATCAGCTCGCGATTCTTCAGCACGGCGTTCTCGCCTTCCAGCGCCTGGATCATCACCGGGCCGGACACCATGAAGCTCACCAGATCGTTGAAGAACGGGCGTTCTTTGTGCACGGCGTAGAAGCCTTCGGCTTCCGCGCGGGACAGTTGCTTCATCTTGGCGGCCACAACCTTCAGGCCGGCGGATTCGAAGCGGTCGTAGATTTTACCAATTACGTTTTTCGCAACGGCATCCGGCTTAACGATGGACAAGGTACGTTCGATTGCCATATAAATTCTCCCTAACGACAAGACAAGTGGCTAAACTTGAGTATTATGACGCCACTCGGGTTACCCAATTCTGACGAACCCGCTATTTTAGCAGCGTTTTCAAACACGTGCTGCACATTCCATACAGGCACCATGCGAGAACAAAATCAGCAGCAAGCGCCGCAAATCGGCCCGGACGAATCCGACCTCAACAGCAAGCTGAAAAAACGGCTATGGATTGCCGGCGGACTGGTCGCCGTCGCCGTGGCCGCCATTCCACTGATGGACGCGCTGACCAAACCCAAAGTGGAAATGAGCAGCGACGCCCCCACTCCCAGCTCCGGCAAGATCGTCAAACCGGCATCCAGCCCGGAGGCCGGCATCATCACGCCGCCCAAGATCGCCAGCGCGCCCGCGCAGCAAAGCAGCGCACCGACAGCGGAAGCCGGCAATGGCGCGCCCGTCGCGCCTGCCGCCAACCTTCCGTCCACGCCGGACCTGAGCAAAACGCCCGCCATCGCCAACCAGCAAGCGGCCAGCCGACATCCGGCCAGCCCCCACGCAACGGCGCCAAGCCAGACGCAACCCGCCAGCAAAGCCGCAAGCCAGGAACGCGAAACGCCTCCGAGCAAAACGGCAAGCACTCGCCCACCCAGCACACCTGCGCGTAACGAAGCGACCACAGCGCCCAGCATGGACAACGCCGCCGCGGCAAAAGTTGCGCCGCCCGTCGCGACAGCCCTGCCAAGCGCTCCCGCCAAAGCCGAACCCGCCGGCAGCTCTGTGGGCTATCAAGTGCAGCTAGGCCTGTTCGCCAGCATGGGCAACGCCCAAAAACTGGTGAAAGAACTGCAGAAACACGGCATTGCGGCGCACACCGTCACCCGCGTCCAGGTCGGCCCGTTCAAAAACCGGGCCGAGGCCGACGAAGCCATGAAGAAATTGCGCGAACTAGGCTACGCGCCATTGCTCGCTCCCAGCGGGCAATAATAAACAAAGCCCGCTTCCGCGGGCTTTTTCACATCCAGTGAACAAACGCAAAAAAGCCCCGGATTGACTCCAGGGCTTTTTCTGAATTCTGGCAGGCAGTACAGGGCTCGAACCTGTGACCCTCGGAATCAAAATCCGATGCTCTACCAACTGAGCTAACTGCCAACACTATCTCAAACCGCGCAGCGACTTGAGAGAAAGGAACTATACCTTAACTGATTAATCCTGGCAAGCATTTTATATTATCTTTTGCGCTAGGCAATCAATAAACCACTCACCCGCAGAAATCAGCAAACTAGATGCAAGCAAAAGAAAAGACCCGACAGATAAACTAAACTGACGAGCCTGATTTTTATGGTGCCGGTAATAGGAGTCGAACCTACGACCTTCGCATTACGAATGCGCTGCTCTACCAACTGAGCTATACCGGCAATCCAATCTGTTAAAAAAGCCCTGATTCTCTGAATTTGAAAATCAAGGCTTTTTTGAATTCTGGTCGGAGTGAGAGGATTCGAACCTCCGGCCTCTACGTCCCGAACGTAGCGCTCTACCAGGCTAAGCTACACTCCGATTTGCTGCTTCCTCAGCTAGCGCCGAGGGAAGCTACTTTACCTCGTTTACTGTTTTCTGACAAGCGATTTTTGTTTAACTGGTCGGAGTGAGAGGATTCGAACCTCCGGCCTCTACGTCCCGAACGTAGCGCTCTACCAGGCTAAGCTACACTCCGACGACCGGTCAAAACTGCTTGTCTGAAAATCTGCTGCTGCATCGCTTGCTGCGGTACAATCAGCGGCTTCAGAGGACGCGCATTATGGAACAAATATGTGGTTTAGGCAACTATCTTTTTATCGTTTGAACAAAGAAAGCCTGGTGGACGCCGACAAGCTGTTGCAGGCATTGGAAAAACGCCCATTCCAACCCTGCATGGGGCTCGATTGGTTCAGCGAAGGGTGGGTTGCGCCGGCTTCCTATCTAGAAGCGCCAGTATATGCGGCACGCGGCAGCCTGATGGTTTCGATGCGGCGCGAGGACAAGGTGTTGCCGGCTTCGGTGATCCGCGACTTCGTCGAAATGAAGGTGCAGGAGATCGAAGACAAGGAGTTGCGCAAGGTAGGCCGCAAGGAAAAGCTGGCCTTGAAGGAACAAGTGACTGACGACCTGCTGCCGCGCGCCTTTGTCCGCAGCAGCCGCACCAGCGCCTATCTGGACATCGCCCGCGGCTGGCTGATGGTGGACTCCGGGTCGTCCAGCAAGGCCGAGGCGCTGATCTCCAAACTGCGCGAGGCGCTGCCGCCCTTCCCGGCCGCGTTGCCGCGCACCAAGATCGCGCCGCATACCGCCATGACCGACTGGTTGGCCGCAGGCGAAGCGCCCGGCGGCTTCGAGCTGGACGCCGACTGCGAGCTGAAAGACGGCAGCGAAAACGGCGCGGTGGTACGCTGCAGCCGCATCGACCTGACCAGCGACGAGATCCGCCAGCATATCGCCACCGGCAAACAGGCCACCAAGCTGGGCCTGATCTGGAACGAGAAAATCCGCTTCCAACTGACCGATACGCTGCAACTGAAGCGCATCCAGTTCCTGGACGTGCTGCAAGACGAAGCCAGCCAGGCCGGGGACGACCGCGAAAGCCTGTTCCAGGCCACCTTCATCCTGATGAGCGAAGAGCTGGGCGAACTGGTGGAAGCACTGGTGGAAGCGCTGGGCGGACTGGAAGACAGCCAGGCGCAGCCGCTTGCCCCCCAGGCTAGCGCGTCGGCGCCAAGCAAAGGCGATGCCGTCGACGTGCCCTGGGATTAAGATCCTACCCAAGCAAACCCCACCCGGCCTGGCCGGGTTTTTTTACGCCCGAACGGCGCGCTGGCCGCTGGGCCATAGCCAAACCCTAACTATTTGCTACAAACAATTAATTTAACAAGACTATGAGGATTGCGGATACTGCAAGCATCCAGTATCCGGGAGAGAACGATGAAACAAGACTGGCGCAAGATCCTGCAAGAGATGTGGGCCGGCTTTGCCTGGCTGCAATGATGGCGCAAGACCTATATGGCGCTCATCCTGCCAAGACTATTGAACAGCAAGAAACAATTCAGTGAGCAAACCGGGATTTTTTTACCCGCCGCTGCGGCGTAAGCTGTCGCCATACCTTATTGCAGGCAGCACATCATGCATACCCGACAACCCGCGCTGTTCATCTCGCACGGCGCGCCGACGCTTCCCATAGAAGACAGCCCCACGCGCCATTTTCTGGAAACGCTGGGACGTAGCTGGCCGCGCCCGCGCGCCATCGTCATCGTTTCCGCCCACTGGGAAACGCATGCGCTGACCGTCAATCTGCAAGCGCGCCCCGATATGCTGTACGACTTCGGCGGCTTTCCTGCGGTCTTGCGCACGCTGCGCTACCCCGCGGCGACCGACCTCGAATTGGCCGAACGCATTGTCGGCCTGCTCTCCGCGTCCGGCCTGCCGGTTGCGACGACCCAGCAACGCCCGCTGGACCATGGCGTCTGGACGCCGCTGATGCTGATGTTCCCGCAGGCGGACATTCCCCTGGTGATGATCTCGCTGCATCACCAGGCAGGCGCAGCCGAACACTACGCCCTGGGCCGGGCGCTGCGTCCGCTGCGCGACGAGAACGTGCTGGTGCTGGGCAGCGGCAGCTACACCCATAATCTGTGGGAACTGCAGCCGGAAGGCAGCGCGCCGGCGCCATGGGCGACGGAATTCGCCGGCTGGATGGATCAAGCGCTGACGGAAAACCGGCGCGACGATGTCGTGAACTGGCGCCAGCGCGCGCCCCATGCGCGCGAGAACCACCCCAGCGACGAGCACTTCCAGCCGCTCTTGGTGGCGCTTGGCGCCGCCAGCGACGATGCGGAGCCCCAAAAGCTGCATGACGACTGGCGGGCGGGCTCGCTGTCCATGACGTGCTGGCGTTTTGACTAGAGCGTCCGCAGCTTGCCGCGAAAATCGTCCAAGCGGCGATAGCCCTTGCTCCGCATCAGCTCCGCCATCTCGGCGGCGATGCGGGCAAAGGCCGCCGGCCCCTCGTGATAGAGGCAGGTGCCCACCTGCACCGCGCGCGCGCCGGCCAGGATATGCATGAATGCCTCGCGACCGCTCTTCACGCCGCCGCAGCCGACAATGTCTTTGCCCGGCAGCAGGCGGTAGAACTCGCGCACATTAGCCAGCGCAGTCGGCAGCACGTAATCGCCGCCCAGGCCGCCCAGGCCATCCTTGGGCTTGATCGTCACGGCTTCGCTGTCCACATCCACCACCAGGCCGTTGCCTATGGAATTGATGCAGGTGACGTAGGCCAGACGCGGATGGCGATTGAGAATCTCCGCCATCGCGGCGAAGTGCGCGGGATCGAAGTAAGGCGGCAGCTTGACGCCATAGCGGCCGGGCCAGGCCTGGTCGAAGGCGCTCAGCGCCTCCGTCGTCGCCACGAAGTCATAACCGAGTTGCGGCTTGCCCGGCACATTGGGGCAGGACAGATTGATCTCCGGAATCGCCGGCAGGCCGGCCGCGGCCAGCGTGCGCAGCATGGTCAGATTGTCATCCAGCGTCATGCCGGACAGGGAAAGAAACAAGGGTTTGCCGCAGCCGTAATCGTAGCGGCGCGCATAGTCCAGGTAATAGGCGAATCCGCGATTCGGCAGCCCCATGGAATTGATGCTGCCCAAAGCCGTGCGGTAGTAGCGCGGCTCGGGATTGCCCTCGCGCGCGTGCAAGGTGGCGCTCTTGCTGATCACCGCCGCAGCGGCGGAGGCGCGCACCGTTTCCAGCTCGTCTTCCTCGCGGCACCACACGCCGGAAGCGTTGTACAGGCAGCCAGGCATGGTCTGGCCGAGCCAGGTGACGGACAGGTCGATGGAGGAATGGTCAGGCATGGCGGGCTCCGGTTTGGATTGAAACCGCCGCAGTATCAAGGAAATAGCCTCGCGCCGCGCTGAGCGGTGTCAAGGTTGCGGCGGATGACATCCTTGCCTCTGCCTTCGTTCCCGCCCTGGCAGAAACTACGCCGCCAAAGACAATGCCCGGCTCATGGCCGGGCATTGGGCGCGCTTCCGCACAAGGAAACGGCTTACATCTGCGCCTGCTGGTAGTTTTCCACGCCCATCAGCTCAATCAGCTTCAATTGCTGCTCCAGCCAGTGCGCGTGGTCGTTTTCGGTTTCTTCCAGCAGCACCATCAGCGCGTCGCGCGTCACGTAGTCGCGCACGCTTTCACAGTGGGCGATCACTTGCTTCAGCAGCGCGCCGACGCGGTACTCCACCTCCAGGTCCGCCTGCAGCATGGCCGGCACGTCCTCGCCCACCTTGATCGGCACCCGGCGCGCCACATTGGGCTTGCCCTGCAGGAACAGGGTGCGGGCAATCAGCGTACGGGCGTGCTCCAACTCATCCTCGCGCTCATGATCAATCCGCTCGAACAGTTTGTTCAGCCCCATGTCCTTGTACATCTCGGCATGGATGAAATACTGGTCGGCGGCGGACAGCTCCTCGGCTAAGAGGTCGTTGAGCAGCGCCAGGGTTTGGGGATCGCCTTGCATGATCGTTTCCTGTTGTTCTTGGTGATTCAAGCCGTCATTCTAGGCGCTCAGCGCATCAGATGCACGCCCTGATAGAAAGCGAAAGACAGCAGCCAGGCCAACAACACCGACCAGCCGACCGACATCGCGGTGAAACGCCAATCCTTGGACTCGCGGTGCATCGCCGCCACCGTGGACAGGCAAGGCACATACACCAGCGTGAAGATCAGGAAGCTCATCGCCGACACCCAGTCCAGATGCTGCACCAGCACCCCGCCCAAGCCGGCCTCGGACACGCCGTAAATCACCGCCAGGCTGCCCAGCAGAATCTCCTTGGCGATGAAGCCGAACAGCAGCGCCACCGCCAGCTCCGCGCGGATGCCTATCGGGTCCAGCACCGGCGACATCGTCTCGCCCAGCACGTAGGCCAGGGTCTTGTCGTGGCCGGCCGGGATGTGGGTCAGCAGCCAGACCATCACCACGCCGGCCAGGATGAAGGTGGACGCCAGGCGCAGGAAGGCACTCACCTCCCCCACCGCCCGCGTCAGCATGTGGCGCGCGCCCGGCAGGCGATACGGCGGCACTTCCAGCAGGAAGGCCTCGTCGCCGCGGTAGCGGCGTTTGAACACCCAGGCGGTGATGATGGCGGCGACGAAAGTCATCAGATACAGGCCTGACACCACCCACGGCGCCTGTGCCTTGCTGAACAAAATGCCAGCGAAGAACACCACCACCTGCAGGCGCGCCGAACACAGCGAAAACGGGATCACCAGCATGGTCAGCAACCGCTGCTTGCGCTCGCGCATCACCCGCGTGCCGAGGATGGCCGGCACATTGCAGCCGAAGCCCATCAATTGCATCACGAAGCCGCGGCCATCCAGCCCCAGCTTCGCCATCATCGCATCCGTGAGGAAAGCGGCGCGCGCCAGATAGCCGCTGTCTTCCACCATGGCCATCAGCACGAAGAAGACGAACAGAATGGGGGCGAAAGTCAGCACAGTCGCCACGCCCTGCCACACGCCGTCCAGCACCAAGCTCTGCAGGATGGCCGGCAGCGAAGCGACGGCAGGCGCCAGCGCCTGGTCCTTGACCCAGTCCAGCACGCCGCCCACGGCGTCCTGCAATGGGGTGCCGATCTGGTAGGTCAGATTGAACAGCAAGGCCATGAAGGCGAAGAACAGCGGCAGGCCCAGCCACGGGTGCAGCAGCCAGCGGTCCACTTTCTCGGTCAGCAGCACCGGCAGCACCGGCGGCAAGCGCCAGCAGCCTTCCAGCTTGCGGCGGGCCATGTCGATGGCGCGCTGCGCCTCCGGCACGTTCTCCAGTTGCGCGTGCACCGCGGGGCCATCCTGCGCGGCCAGCTGGTTCAAGGCGGCATTGAGTTTGGGCCAGCCTTCCATACGCTTGGCCGACACCAGCACCACCGGCGCCTGCAGGCGCTCGGCCAGCGCGTCGGCATCCACCGTCACGCCCAGCAGCTTGGCCTCGTCCGCCATATTCAATACCACCAGGCAGGGCAGGCCGCTGGCCAATACTTGCAAGGCCAGCGGCAGCTGGCGGTCCAGTTGGCTGGCGTTCAGCACCAGCACCGCGCCGTCAAACGGCGTGGACAGCAGCACGTCGCGGACCACCGCCTCGTCATCGGTATAGCCGGTCAGATCGTTGACGCCGGGCAAGTCGATCAGCTCCACCATCTTGCCGCCCAAGAGCAAACGCGAACTGATCAGCTCCACGGTCAGTCCGGGCCAATTGCCCACGCGCTGCGACATGCCAGTCAAGCGGTTGAATAAGGTGGACTTGCCAGTATTGGGCAGGCCGATCAGGGCAAACCGCTTCATGCCGCCGCCCTCACTTCGATATGGCGCGCCAGGCTGCGGCGCAACAGGAAGCGGGTGGCGCCCACTTCCAGCAGCAAGGGGCCGCCCCAGGGCGCGGCCTTGCGCAAGTGGAAACGGCAGCCCGGCACCAGGCCGAAAGCCGCCACGCGGCGGAAGGCTTCTTCAGCCAGATTCAGCCGCTCGACGATGCCGTGGGCGCCGGCGGGAAAGATGTCCAGGGACGACATGATGTTTTTTGTCCTGATAATAACGGGAATAATTTGCATTATTATATCGAATCGCCTCCTTGCCTCTTGCGACAATTTGTCGCAATCCCGGGTCGGCTTGACCGAGGTCAAACGCTTCACGCTCACGCCGCCGCCGGTCAATTCCATAGCCGGAAGCGCCGCTAAACGGTTAAAATTGCAGCCATTGCAATAAACGACACACGGGCCAACGACTATGAGCATCAAATCGGACAAGTGGATTCGCCGGATGGCGGCGGAACAGGGCATGATCGAGCCGTTCCAGCCCAATCAGGTGAAGATGGACGAAGACGGCCAGAAGCTGATTTCCTTCGGCACATCCAGCTACGGCTACGATATCCGCTGCGCCGACGAGTTCAAGGTGTTCACCAACATCAACAGCACCATCGTCGACCCGAAAAACTTCGACCCCAACTCCTTCGTGGAAGTCTCCGGCAAGGGCTACTGCATCATCCCGCCCAATAGCTTCGCGCTGGCGCGCACCGTGGAATACTTCCGCATCCCGCGCAATGTGCTGACCGTCTGCCTAGGCAAATCCACCTATGCCCGCTGCGGCATCATCGTCAACGTCACCCCGTTCGAACCGGAATGGGAAGGCTACGTCACGCTGGAGTTCTCCAACACCACCCCGCTGCCGGCCAAGATCTACGCCAACGAGGGCGTGGCGCAGGTGCTGTTCTTCGAGTCCGATGAAATCTGCGACGTGTCGTACAAGGACCGCGCCGGCAAATACCAGGGCCAGGTGGGCGTTACCCTGCCCCGCCCCTGACCGTACTTTCGTACGATTCTCCAGACAGGATGGCCCCGGCCATCCTGTTGCATTTGCGGCAGCCGCAAAAACCCTCTCGCAATTTCCACCAACTGTTCTAGGCTAAACAAAGGGTTAGCTGACATCCCGGTTGTGCCGACCCTTTGCACAGCAAGCTGTTTCTTCTTGGGGCGTCGCGGTTCCCCCTTGCCGCTACGCCCCCTTTTTATGCTCCTCCCCTTGCCAGGCCCTAAGTCCGCACGCATGCTTGCCTGCTCACGCAAACTAAGGGACCTGATGGACATCTACGACTTCTCCTTCCGTCGCCTGAATGGCGCCGAACAATCGCTGACCGACTACCGCGGCCGCGTGCTGCTGCTGGTCAACACCGCCAGCCGCTGCGGCTTTACCTCGCAATACGCCGGGCTGCAACAGCTGCACGCCGACTACGCCGACCAAGGGCTGACGGTGATAGGCTTCCCTTGCAATCAGTTCGGCGCGCAGGAGCCGGGGACGGCTGACGAGATCGGTGACTTTTGCCAGAAGAATTACGGCGTGGACTTCGTGATGGCCGACAAGATCCAGGTCAACGGCAACGACGCCCATCCGCTGTGGCGCTATCTGAAGCAGCAGCAACCGGGCTTGCTGGGCATTGAAATGATCAAGTGGAACTTCACCAAGTTTCTGGTGAACCGCGAAGGACGCGTGGTCGCCCGCCATGCGCCGCAGACTGAGCCGGCCGAACTGGCCACGGCCATAGAAAAGCTGCTGTAAGCCTTACGCCGCGCCCAAACAAAAGGCCGGACATCGCTGTCCGGCCTGTTATTGCGCTGCCGCCATCAGGACTGGCAATCATCCAGCGAGTTGCGCGCCAAATGCGCCAGCTGATCCAGCTCATCGTCCAGATGCGCCTGCATATCCAGCAAGGCGGCGCGCAGCACCGCCGCCGCCAAAGCCGACTGCTCGCCATTGAACACATGCGCCAACACGCGCAGCTCGCGGCAGGCCGTCAGATCCAAAGGCACCTCCAGCACGCGCACCGTCGGCATATCCAGCTCCGCTCCTGAATCGACATTGCCGACGCGCTGGCTCTCCAGCGCGGTCAGCAGGGTTTTCAAGGCCAATCCCATCATTGCCTCCCTTTGCGTTGCCAGATGCAAAAGCGTATTGACCTTGCGGCATTCCGCCGTGCAAAACGGCTGCGTCGTCCCCTCGCCCCGTTCCGCCAAACTTCGACTTAATGCCTGCGCAGGCCTCCGTCCCCCGCGCCGCTCAAGATGTCGCGGCAAGCCTGGGTGGCGCGCAGCATCTGGCTATCATCCAGCGCCTCCCAGGCATCCGCGATGGCGGCGCCCAACAATTCCCCAGCCAAGGCCTCGCTGCTGTTTTCAAACACAGCCGCCAAGGCCATCAACTCCAAAGCCAGATCGCCAGACAGCGCCGCGCTGACGCGGCGTTGCGACACGGCGGATATGCCGCCCAAAGGCGGACGCGGCGTGCCCAAGCGATCGATCAAGCCGTCAATACTCTTCCCCATAGCCTCTCCGTTTCATGCCCCGCGCGGCGTCCCCATCCGCGGCGAAGACTCTTTGAACATAGGCCAAGCGGCGGTAAAAAACCGGGCTAGCTGCGCGCCTCGAAACCGGCCAGCACATTCACCACATTGTCGCCTATCGGCCCCACCGCGTAGCCGCCCTCCAGGCAGAACAGCGTCGGCAGTTTCAGTCCCGCCAGACGCGCGCCCAGCGTGACGAAGTCCGGCGTGCCCAGCTGGAAACGGGAAATCGGGTCGCCCTCGAAGGTGTCGACGCCCAGCGACACCACCAGCGCCTCGGCGCCGAAGCGGGCGATCTGCTCCAGCGCGCAGTCCAGCGCGAAGAACCAGGTGCTGACGCAGGAACCCGCCGCCAGCGGAAAATTGAAGTTGTACCCCAGCCCCTCGCCCTCGCCCTTTTCGTCGGCAAAACCCAGGAAGAATGGATATTCAGTGCGCGGATCGCCGTGGATGGACAAAAACAGCACGTCGGAGCGGTGATAGAAAATATCCTGGGTGCCGTTGCCGTGGTGGTAATCGACGTCCAGCACGGCCACCCGGTGCGCGCCGCGATCGCGCAGCGCCTGGGCGGCGATGGCGGCGTTATTGAAGAAGCAATACCCGCCGCAATAGTCGCGCGCGGCATGATGACCGGGCGGCCGGGTCAACGCGAAGATGGCGCGCTCGCCGCCGATCAGCCTGTCCACCGCGGTCAGCGCCACATCAGCGGAAGCGGTGGCCGCCTGCCAGGTGCCGGCGGTGATCGGCGTGCCGCAGTCCATCGAGTAGTAACAGAGCTGGCCTTCCACATGCTCCGGCACGGCCTCGCGCAAGCGGCGGATCTGCCACATCTTGGGCAAGGCGTCATAATCGCGCCCCATCTCGCTCCAGCGCTGCCAGGCAGTTTCCAGGAAGCGGACATACCCCTCGTCGTGCACGCGCAGAATCGGCTCCAGACCATGCCGGCGCGGATGCACGACGTCGCCCAGATCGCGCTGCCGCACCGCGGCCAGCACCATGTCGGCGCGGGAAGGGGTTTCGAAACAAGGCTTCAGCGTGCCGTCTATCAACTCGGAACGGCCGTGCTGCAGACGGTGGGAATCGGAATAGATGGTAAGCATGGACTTTTCCGGCAATGGAAAACTCTATGCTCCCGCCATGGCATGCCAGGGGTCAAACCTTGTTCGCGGCACATTTGCGCCAGAGCAAGCGCGGATCAGGATACTTGGCCGGCCACGTAATACCAGCGTCCATCCTCGCGGACGAAGCGGCTGACCTCGTGCAGGCGCTCGGCCTTGCCGCCCACTTTGTAACGGGCGACAAACTCGACCAGCCCTGCCTCATCGCCGTCCAATCCAGCCTCGCAACGCTGGATTTCCAGCCCTATCCATTTCACTACGCCGGCGTCTTCGGCCAGATTCAATTGTTCAGGCCGGGTGGACGCATGCCAGGTGGCCAGCAGATAGTCTTCCAGCCCCAGCGCATAAGCGCTGTAGCGGGAACGCATCAGCGCCTGCGCGGTGGGCGCCGGCGGCGCGTCGGGCTGATGGTAGCGGCCGCAGCAGGCCGCCAGATCGCCGCCTCCGCAGGGGCAGGCGACATGGGCGTGTTTCTTCGACTTCATTCAGTAACCCAGCGGCGGCAGGCCGTACAACTTGAGCAAGAAATTGCTGAAAGCGGGATCGGCCGGTTTCGGCGTGTACTTGGGCCAGCGGCGCATCCATTCGCGCAGATGGGCCTCCAGCCTGGCGCGGAAGGCATCAGAATCGATGCGTCCCGCTTCGCGCTCCACCGTCAGCTGGCGGTAGATGGCGAAATTGTCGTTGTCGACGGCATTGGCGCCGGCAATGCGCAAGCGCGCCGCGCCAAGCTGGTCGGCCGCCGCGGTGCGGGTCAGCTCGCCAGACTTGACGCGATCGGCCAGCCGATTCGCCTCATCCAGCAGTTGGTCCACCTTGCTGGAGGCGGGGCGAACCGTTGACGTGGAGGCCGCGCCGCCGCCAGGATGCACCGGCGCCGCGATCTGTTGCAGGCTGCCGCAGGCGGTCAAGCCGCCCAGCACCGTCAAACCGATGATCAGTCTTTTCATGGCGGCCATTGTAGCCCGTCAGGCCCTTGCGCCGTCAATGGCGCGGATTTCACAATCGATGACGGATTGCGACAAAAAAGCCCGGCGGCAGCCGGGCTTCAGCGCGTACCGCGAAACGGTTTACGCCAGATGCTCGAACAGCACCGTCGACAGATAACGCTCGCCGAACGACGGAATCACCACCACGATCAGCTTGCCTGCGTTTTCGGGGCGCTTGGCCAGTTGCAGCGCCGACCACACCGCCGCGCCGGAAGAGATGCCGACCAGGATGCCTTCCTTGGTGGCCACGTCGCGCGCGGTCTGCAGCGCGTCTTCGTTCTTGACGCGGATGATCTCATCGTAGATCTGCGTATTCAGGATGCCCGGCACAAAGCCCGCGCCTATGCCCTGGATCGGGTGCGGCCCTTTGGCGCCGCCGGACAGCACCGGCGAGGCATCCGGCTCCACCGCCACGATCTGCACGCCAGGCTTACGCGCCTTCAACACTTCGCCCACGCCGGTGATGGTGCCGCCGGTGCCCACGCCGGCCACGAAGATGTCCACCTTGCCATCGGTATCGTTCCACACCTCTTCCGCCGTGGTGTTCCGGTGAATCTCCGGATTGGCCGGATTCTCGAACTGCTGCGGCATGAAATAGGTGTCCGGATATTCGTCCACCAGCGACTTGGCCTTGGCGATGGCCCCGCCCATGCCCTCCGGTCCCGGCGTCAGGATCAGCTCCGCGCCGTAGGCCTTCAGCAGCTGGCGGCGTTCCTTGCTCATAGTTTCCGGCATGGTAATGACCAGCTTGTAGCCGCGCGCCGCGCACACCATGGCCAGGCCGATGCCGGTATTGCCGGAGGTCGGTTCAACGATGACGGTATCCGGCTTGATCTTGCCGGCCTTCTCCGCCGCGTCCAGCATCGCCACGGCGATGCGGTCCTTGACGCTGTGCGCCGGATTGAAGAATTCCAGCTTGGCGACCACGGTGGCGCCGACGCCCTCGGCAACGCGGTTGAGCTTGACCAGCGGCGTGTTGCCGATCAGGTCGGTGATGGTATTGGCAATGCGCATCGTCTTATTCCTCATCAACCAGAAATATCGATTCTGATATTCCCCATCATCATAATCAATGCCAGACAGGCAGCCTAATATTCTTTGCTTATATCCAGCAAACCAAATGCCGGCCATACTCTCTAACCGGCTTTGTTATAGTCAATGCAACACAGGCAAGATTCCCATGCCCACCCAGGAAAATCTGATTCCGCTATCCGGCTGGCGCCGCAAGCTCTACATCATCATCTACGAGGCCGATACCCGCGCCGGGCGCATTTTCGATATGGCGCTGATCATCGCCATCCTGCTGTCCGTCGCCTGCGTGATGCTGGAAAGCGTCTCCTCTATCCGGCAACAGTACGGCACGTTGCTGACCGTGCTGGACTGGACTTTCACCATCTTGTTCACGATTGAGTACACCTTGCGGCTGATATGCGTCCACAAGCCGCTGCGCTACGTCAAAAGCTTCTTCGGCGTCATAGACCTGCTGTCCATCCTGCCGCTGTATCTGGGGCTGTTCATTCCGGAGAGCCGCTTCCTCGCCGACATCCGCATTCTGCGGCTGCTGCGGATGTTCCGCATCCTGAAGCTCAGCCGCCACCTGGGCGAGGCCGCGCAATTGCGGCGGGCCCTGCTGGCCAGCCGGCGCAAGATCACCGTCTTTCTGGTCACGGTCATCCTGCTGGTGATCGTGCTGGGCACGCTGATGTACGTGATAGAAGGCCCGGAGCACGGCTTCACCAGCATCCCGATCAGCATCTACTGGGCCATCGTCACGCTGACCACCGTCGGCTTTGGCGACATCACGCCGAAAACGCCGCTGGGCCAAGCGCTGGCCAGCCTGGTGATGATCACCGGCTATGGCATCATCGCGGTGCCCACCGGCATCGTCAGCGCCGAAATCGCCCGCAGCGTACCCGACCCCGTCAGCAGCGACAATCGCTCGGCCACCCGACTGTGCCCGCATTGCTTTAGCGAAGGCCACGACTGGGACGCCCAGTACTGCAAGCATTGCGGAGGCCAATTGCCGCGCCCAGCCAAAGGCGAAGTCAGCTGAGCGCGCGCTGATAGGCGTCCAGCGCGCGCGGATCGAAGGCCACCAGCCAGACTTCGCGCAGGGCGTGCGGCCGTTCCGACAACCAAGACCGCAACTCCTTGACTGCCAATTCGCACGCCGCGTCCAAGGGATAGCCATACACGCCGCAGCTGATGGCCGGGAAAGCGATGCGCCGCGCCTCATGCAAGCGCGCCAGCTCCAGGCTGTTGCGGTAGCAGGCGGCCAGCAAGGCCGCCTCGCCATGGCCGCCGCCCTGCCATACCGGCCCCACGGTATGGATCACATAAGCCGCCTTCAGATTAAAGCCCGGGGTGAGCCTCGCCTCCCCGGTCGGGCAACCGCCCAGCGCGCGGCACGCCTCCAGCAAAGCCGGCCCCGCCGCGCGATGTATCGCGCCATCGACGCCGCCACCGCCCAACAAGCTGCTGTTGGCGGCGTTGACGATGGCGTCCACATCCATCTGCGTGATGTCGGCCTGGATGCTGCGCAGCAGTGCGTCCATATTCATCCCCCAGTTTGATATACCTGATGGTAGCGCGATTGCTATCATGTAGCCTTGCAGCTGCGCGGCCTGTTGTTGCGGCTGCGACAGTCGCCATCCGGGTTCAAATAGCAAGTGCTTACTCAGCCTTTATCCA
This sequence comes from Chromobacterium sp. ASV23, assembly GCF_016428945.1. Lineage (NCBI taxonomy): Bacteria > Pseudomonadati > Pseudomonadota > Betaproteobacteria > Neisseriales > Chromobacteriaceae > Chromobacterium > Chromobacterium sp. ASV23. The sequence continues at coordinate 131,008 of NZ_JAELTR010000002.1, read as the reverse complement.
TCACGCCAAGCTGACGTACGGCGATAAAGTCCGCTCTGCCAAGCCTAGCCGTGGCCTTGCGGAATTCTGCCGCCGGCTGTGGATAACTTTGTTGATAAGCCGGTGCATAGCTGCGGTAAACGCCCGCAGCCATTGGCTTGCATTGCTTTTGCCCACCCGGGGACAGATTTTCTCAAACCATTGATTTGATTGATTATTCAGTCAGATATCAAACGCTACGCCAACGCTTGTTCCGTGGCCAAGATTGAATATTTACTCCAGCGAGCGATTGTGGATCACTTGACAAGACCTAATTTTCTTGATCGCAACCAGGATGTGATCAGCGTCTCCTCCCTTAACCGGATGGCGCGCGACCTGCTGGAAGCAGGCATCCCGCCAGTCTGGATTGGCGGAGAAATCTCCAACCTGACGCTGGCCGCATCCGGCCACGGCTATTTCTCGCTGAAAGATGGCGGCGCCCAAGTGCGCTGCGTGATGTTCCGCCACAAACTGGCCTTGCTGCCGTTCCGCCCGCAGGAAGGCATGCAGGTGGAACTGCGCGGCCAGGTGACGCTGTATGAGGCCCGCGGCGAATTCCAGATCAGTGTCGGCGAGATGCGCGCCGCCGGCCTAGGCCGCCTGTACGAAGCGTTCGAACGGCTGAAAGCGCGGCTGCAGGCCGAGGGTCTGTTCGACAGCAGCCGCAAGCGCGAGCTGCCGGCCCATCCAGCTGCCATCGGCATCATCACTTCGCCGGCCGCCGCCGCGTTGCGCGATGTAGTCAGCACGCTGCGACGCCGCATGCCCGGCATTCCGCTCATTCTCTACCCTGCCCAGGTTCAGGGCGAGGGCTCCGCGCAGCAGATCGCCAATGCCATCCGCCAGGCAGGCGAGCGGCGCGAGGCCGACGTGCTGATCATCTGCCGCGGCGGCGGCAGCATTGAAGACCTGTGGTCGTTCAATGAAGAAATCGTCGCCCGCGCCGTGGCCGCCTGCCCGATCCCGACCGTCAGCGGCGTCGGCCATGAAACCGACTTCACCATCTGCGACTTCGTCGCCGACCGACGCGCCCCGACGCCGACCGCGGCGGCGGAACTGGTGTCGCCAAACCGCGAGCATCTGGCCATTCAGCTGGAGCAAACCAAGCGCGCGCTGGAACGGGCGCTGGGCCGTTTGTTGACCGACAAGACGCAGCAGCTGGACTTCCTGGGACGCCGGCTGACCCACCCCGGCTCCAAGCTGCAAGCGCAACGCGACAAGCTGGGCTCCCTGTCCCAAACCCTGCGGCAACGGGTACACACCATGTTCGATCAGGGCCGCTGGCGCTTGCAACTGGCAGCCAGCCACCTGACGCGTCATCAGCCGGACCTGGCAGCGCAGAGCCAGCGCCTGCAACAACAGCAAGCCCGGCTGCAACGCGCGCGGGATCGATTGCTGGAGCGGCGCAGCCAGCAACTGGCGCAACTGTCCGCCACGCTGACCGCGTTCAACCCCGAGGCGGTGCTGGCGCGCGGCTACGCCATCGTGCAAAAGCGGAACGGCCAGGCAGTCAAGAACCCGGCCGAACTTCAAGACCATGAAAGAGTGACGCTGCGGCTGGCCGAAGGCAGCACCGAGGCACGGATCGAACATCCGCAAGGCGTGCAGCCGGAGTTGCCGTTCTAGCTCTCAGAATGAAAGTACAGGCAACTTATTTGTTAACCCTAGCAGGATTGCCATGCAAGATCTGATTGGCAAGCTCTTGCTGCGCTTGGTCAGACAAAGTTTCCGTCCGACTATTGGCATGATGTGGAATATTACTACCTACTGAATAATCTGGGGCGTTCCAGCTTTGATCATCCTCGCTTTCCTTAATGCTGGAAGGGGTTGCAGCGCAAGCAGACAGCAGTAGAACTAACAACAGCAAGAGAGCCTTAATAGATTTCATAGAGATGTTCATCCGACAAAAAAAGTTATCAGTTGGCGTCGGTGCATTGATATAGTTTTTATTCCATTATCCTATTCAAATAGTGCCGATCTGTAAATTAACGTATACATTCTTTTCGCCTCCCGACTCAAAAACCCCGCTGTTGGAATAAACAAAAAGGCCGCCCCAATCGGGCGGCCTTTTCGCGGCGAAACTGGATAAATCAAGCCGGCCGCAGCGCGGGCGGCAGCGCAAACACCGTCGTCTCCTCCACGCCAGGCAGCTCTGTCACCTGGCTGATGTCGAAAGACTTGATGCGGTCTATCACCGCCTGCACCAGCACCTCCGGCGCGCTGGCGCCGGCAGTCACGCCGACTCGGCTCTTGCCGACAAACCACTCCGGTTCCAGCAGATCGGCATTGTCCACCATGTAAGCGTCCACGCCCTTGAGCGCCGCCACTTCGCGCAGGCGGTTGGAGTTCGAGCTGTTGGGCGAACCCACGACGACGACCATGTCGCACTGCTCGGCCAGCAATTTCACCGCATCCTGGCGATTCTGCGTGGCGTAGCAAATATCATCCTTCTTGGGGCTATGGATGGCCGGGAAGCGCGCCTTCAGGGCCGCGATGATGTCGCGCGTCTCGTCCACCGACAGCGTCGTCTGGCTGACATAGGACAGCTGTTCTGGATTGCTCACCTGCAGCTTGGCCACATCGGCCTCGTTCTCGACCAGATACATGCCGGAATCGGCCTGGCCCATGGTGCCCTCCACTTCCGGATGCCCGGCGTGGCCGATCATGACGATCTCCATGCCCGCCTGCCGCATGCGCTTGACCTCGATATGCACCTTGGTCACCAGCGGACAGGTGGCGTCGTACACCGTGAGGCCCAAGGCGTCAGCTTCGGCGCGCACAGACAGCGGCACGCCATGGGCGGAGTAAATCAAGGTGCTGCCAGGCGGCACGTCCTTCAACTCCTCGATGAACACGGCGCCCTTGGCGCGCAGATCATCGACCACAAAACGGTTGTGCACCACTTCGTGGCGCACATAGATGGGCGCGCCATACAGTTCGATGGCGCGTTCGACGATGGCGATGGCCCGATCCACGCCGGCGCAGAAGCCGCGCGGGTTGGCAAGCATGATGGTCTTCGACATCCGTATTTCCTTATTCAAGCCAGGGTTTTACCCGGCGCATGCGCCAATGGCCCGCACCGCGGGCCATTGCTTTGAATCCAATCCTAGTCCGCTCAACGCGATGGCTTTTTGAAACTGTCCAGCACCATCAGCGCCGCGCCGACGCAAATGAAGGAATCGGCCAGATTGAACGCCGGGTAGTACCACTGGTTGTAGTAGTGAACCAGGATGAAGTCGATCACGTGGCCGTAAGCCAGGCGGTCTATCACATTGCCCAGCGCGCCGCCGATGATGAAGGCGGCAGCCAGATTCATCACGCCGCTGAAGCGGCCCTTGACGATGCTCCAGCCCAGCCAGCCCGACACCGCGAAAGCCAAGATGGTGAACAGATATTTCTGCCAACCGCCGGCATCATGCAAAAAGCTGAACGCCGCGCCCGGATTGTAAATCAGGGTGAAGCTGAAAAAGCCGGCTATCACCTGACGCACTTCGCCGTACTGGAAGTTGCCGTTGAAATACAGCTTGCTGATCTGGTCCAGCACAACAACCAGCGCCGCCAGCACGAACCACTTGGACCAGCGGCTTGCGCCAGGCATAGTCATTGCAGAATCCATTTATGGGTTTCCCATTACTGACGGGGCCGCCCGCGCGGCCCCGTTACCGACGGATCAGGCGTGCAGACGCTGCTCGCCCTGGCCGTCCAGGTTGTCCACGCAGCGGCCGCAGACGGCGCCGTGGCCGGCATGGCTGCCCACATCGGCGCGGTAATGCCAGCAGCGCTCGCACTTCTCATGCGCGGCAGGCGATACGCGGATGGCCAGCTCGGCCGCCTCGCGCACCGTCACCTTGGACACGATCAACACAAACTTCAGCTCTTCGCCCAGGCTCAGCAGTTGGCGGGCCAAGTCGGCCGGCGCGTCGATCTCCACCTCGGCCTGCAGCGAGGAGCCTAGCTTGTCGGCGCTGCGCAGTTCCTCGATTTCCTTGTTGACCACGGCGCGCAGCTCGCGGATGGCTTGCCACTTGATGGACAGCGCCTCCTCCCGCTCCACGGCTTGCGCCGGGAATTCGTGCCAGATGTGGAACAGCGTGGACTCTTCCTCGCTGTCCACCAGCACGTTCCACGCCTCGTCGGCGGTAAAGCACAGAATCGGCGCCACCATCAGCAACAGGCTGCGGGTGATGTGGTACAGCGCGGTCTGGGCGCTGCGGCGGGCGCGGCTGTCGGCCTGAGTGGTGTACAGGCGATCCTTGATCACGTCCAGGTAGAACGCGCCCAGGTCTTCCGAGCAGTAGCCGACCACTTCCTGCACCACGTGGTGGAAGGCGTAGCGGGAGTACAGCTCGCCCACCACTTTTTCCTGCATCTGGCGCGCGCGCAGCAGCGCGTACTGGTCCAGCTCCACCATATTGGCCAGCGGCACGGCGTGCTCGATCGGATCGAAATCGGACAGATTGGCCAGCAGGAAGCGGATGGTGTTGCGCAGACGGCGATAGCTTTCCGTCACGCGCTTCAGAATTTCGTCGGAAATAGCCAGTTCGCCGGAATAGTCGGTCGATGCCACCCACAAACGCAGAATATCGGCACCGAGGCTATCATTGACCTTTTGCGGCGATACGACATTGCCCTTGGACTTGGACATCTTCATGCCCTTGCCGTCCACCACAAAACCATGGGTCAGCAGCTGCTTGTAAGGCGCGCGGCCGATGGTGGCGCAACCCGTCTTCAAGGATGACTGGAACCAGCCGCGGTGCTGGTCGGAGCCTTCCAGGTACAGATCGGCCGGCCAGGCCAATTCCGGGCGCTGCTTCAGCACAGCGAAGTGGGTGGAACCGGAGTCGAACCACACGTCCAGGGTATCGCTGAGCTTGCGGTAGTGTTCGGCCTCTTCGCCCAACAGCTCCTTGGCGTCCAGGCTGAACCAGGCTTCGATGCCTTGCTGCTCGATGCGCAGCGCCACTTCTTCCAGCAATTGCGCGGAGCGCGGATGCAGCTCGCCCGTTTCCTTGTGGATGAAGAAGGTCATCGGCACCCCCCAGTTGCGCTGGCGCGATACGCACCAGTCCGGGCTGTTCTTGATCATCGCGTCCAGGCGGGCGCGGCCCCAGGACGGGAAGAACTCGGTGGCATCCACCGCGCGCTGGCTGATCTCGCGCAAAGTCTCGCCGCCGTGGGCCTGGCGATCCATGCTGACAAACCATTGCGGCGTGGCGCGGAAGATGATGGGGGTTTTGTGGCGCCAGCAATGCGGATAGCTATGCTCCAGCTTGGCCTGCTGCACCAGCGCGCCGTTGGCTTCCAGCGTTTCGATCACGCGGGCATTGGCGTCCCATACCAGCATGCCGGCGAAAATTTCCGTCGTGCTCTTGTAGCGGCCGTTGTCGGCGACCGGATTATCTACCGGCAGCTTGTACTGCAGGCCGGCCTGGAAGTCTTCCAGGCCGTGGGCCGGCGCGGTGTGCACCAGGCCGGTGCCGGCATCGGTGGTGACGTGGTCGCCCAGGATCACCGGCACCTGACGGGCGTAGAACGGATGTTGCAGCGCAATCAGTTCCAGCGCCTGGCCTTTGGCCTCGCCCAGCACGCGGTACTCGTCCACGCCGTAGCGCTTCATCGCCGATTCGACCAGGTCCTTGCCCAGAATCAGCTTGCCCTTGGGCGTGTCGATCAGCTGGTAATCGAGGTTGGCGCCGACGGCGACCGCCTGGTTGGCCGGCAAGGTCCACGGCGTGGTGGTCCAGATCACGGCCATCGCGTCGGCGGCATCCGCGCCGAAAGCGGCGGATGCCTTGTCGGCGTCGACCACCTTGAAGCCGACGTCTATCACCGGCGATACTTTATCTTCGTACTCGACTTCGGCCTCGGCCAGCGAGGAACCGCACTCGATGCACCAGTGCACCGGCTTCTCGCCCTTGGTCAGGTAGCCGTTTTCATAAATCTTGCCGAGGGTGCGGACGATGTCGGCCTCGGTCTTGAAATCCATGGTCAGATACGGATTGTCCCAATCGCCCAGCACGCCCAGACGGATGAAGTCCTTCTTCTGGCGGGCGATCTGCTCCTTGGCGTATTCGCGGCACAGCTCGCGGAACTTGGCGGCCGGGATATCCTTGCCGTGCAGCTTTTCCACCATCAGCTCGATCGGCAGACCGTGGCAGTCCCAGCCCGGCACATACGGCGCGTCGAAACCGGCCAGCGTCTTGGAGCGGACGATGATGTCTTTCAGCACCTTATTGACGGCGTGACCGATGTGAATGTCGCCATTGGCGTACGGCGGACCGTCATGCAGAATGAACTTGGGGCGGCCGGCGGAAAGCTTGCGCAGCTTGTCGTAGCGCTTCTCTTCCTGCCAGCGCTTGACCCAGGCCGGTTCGCGTTTGGCCAGATCCCCGCGCATGGCGAAAGGTGTATCCAGCAGGTTTACGGTTTTACGATAATCAATGGTCATGCCTGCTCTCGCTGCAAACTTGTCAAATAGGTCTTGGCGCTGGCCGCGTCGCGCTCGATCTGCGCCACCAGGGTGGCCAAATCATCATAGCGCGCTTCGTCGCGCAGTTTTTTCAGGAAGCGCACCGTCAGCCGCTGGCCGTACAGGTCGCCGGCGAAATCGAACAGATGCACTTCCAGCTTGTAGTCCGGCGTGTCGCTGACCGTCGGGTTCAGGCCCAGGCTGGCCACGCCGCCCAGCCGCCCGTGCGGCGTATCCGCCTCAACCACGAACACCCCCTGCAGCGCCGGCTTCAAATGCGGCAAATGGATGTTGGCCGTGGGAAAACCTATGGTGCGGCCCAGCTTCTTGCCATGCATGACTTTGCCGGAAATCCGGTAAATGTCCCCCAGCAGCGCGTTTGCCGCGGGCAGATCGCCGGCGGCGAGCTTCTCCCGCACCAGCGTGCTGGAGGCCCGTTCGCCCTGCACCAGCACCGACGGCATCGCCTCGGTGGCAAAATGCCGGCAATCGGCCAATAACTGGAAATTTCCCTGGCGGCCGGCGCCAAACTGGAAATCATCGCCGATCAGCAGATAGCGCGTCTGCAATTGCTCAACCAGCACCTGATCGACAAAATCCGCCGCCGTCATGTTGGCGAAGCTGTGATTGAAACGGTAGACAAACACATAGTCCACCAGACCCAGCTCCCGCAGCAAGACGAATTTGTCCCGCAGCGTGGACAAACGGGCCGGCGGCTTGGCGCGGCTGAAGAATTCGCGCGGATGCGGTTCGAACGTCAGCAACGCCGTCGGCAATGCCCGCGCTTGCGCCTCCTGGCGCAGCTTCTCCAGCATGCGGCGGTGCCCCTGGTGCACGCCATCGAAATTGCCTATGGTCAACGCGCAGCCCGGCAGGGCGAAACGACGCGGATCCCCCAGAAATACCTGCATTTGCGGTCTTTGTACACGTCCTGAAACCGTCGATTGTAGCCGCCCGCGGTCAATAGCGTCCAGCCGTCATCCATCTGACGCGCAAACAAAAAGCCCCGCATGGCGCGGGGCTTTTCCAATCGGAGCGTTTGGCTTACTTGGCCGGTTGCTCAACCATGGTTTCCTTCACGGCATCGATCACCACTTCAACGCGACGATCAGACTCGATGCAAGCCTTGATTTCGGCATTTTGCTTCTTGTTCTTCGCGTATTTCGGGAACTTGGCCTTGCACTCTTCGGTCATCTTGGCTTCGGCCTTGCCCTTGCCTACGGAGGTAACCTTGTCAGCCGGCACGCCTTCGTTCACGAAGTAGGCCTTAACGGCGTCAGCACGCTTCTGGGACAGAGCGTTGTTCAGCTTGTCGGAACCCATGAAGTCGGTGTAACCGTCAACTTCCACGCCGTTCAGGTAGCCCTTGCCAGCGTGAGCCTTCAGCTTGGCAACCAGCGGGTCCAGTTCGTTCTTGGCGTCAGCGCGCAGAACGGACTTGTTGAAGTCAAACAGCACCTTGGCGGACAGAGTCACTTTTTCCTTCATCGGAACCAGGGTCGGCTTCTGAGCTACCGGAGCCGGAGCCGGCTTGGCTGCTTCGCGGTCGCCGCACTCAACCAGACCATTGGCGGCCTTGTCGAAGGTGCCGGTGTGCCAGCATTCGCCATAATTGTTGCGGACCACGGAGTCGGTGGACTGGTCAACGGCATAACCCGGTTTAGCAGCAAAAGCGCTAGCAGAAACCAACAGGGCGGCAACCAGTGCGCTCAGTTTCAGCTGTTTAGTCATGTTATTCCCTCTTTAATCTATAAAATGGGTAGCAATGCGGGCTGACGCAAAGACCACGCGAACAAGTTGACTGCAAACATCAGAGATGGCTACATGCTGTGTTGATGCAGTTAACCCGCACTATAGGAATCCAGCAACACCATGTCAACACGAGGCCGGCCGGCAAGCCTGCCAAACGTTGCACAAATGCATCACATTTCGCTAATTATCGTTAAGACCTGTCTCTCACACGCGACACATTACGATAGTGTGACGCGCCGGCGAAACAGTGGTTGCGGCTGCCGATATGTCACTTGATAGCCATCGCTGAAGGTATTGTAATAATCTTCCTCATTCAGCGCCTTGCCATCCTTGATCAGGAAGGCGTCAAAACCTACCTGCCACAGGGGATGGATCAAATCCTGCCAGACGTCGCCGACGGCCCGCAGCTCGCCGGCGAAATCATAACGCTCCCGCAGCAGTCTGGCGAGACTATAACCGCGTCCATCGGTAAAAACCGGAAAGTCAACGGCTATCACGGCCAGGCTGGCCAGATACGGCGCCAGCCGCGCCGGCTCGTCATCCGGCGCCAGCCACACTCCTACGCGCCCCGGCCGGGCCTGCCAGCCTGCCGGATCGGCCAGCCAGGCCGCGAGCGGCACGATCACATCCGCGTCGGCCGGCGCGGCGGGCAGCGCGCCTGACTCGTCCGCGCGCAGCAGCGTCCAGGCATCGATCTGCGCCTTGCCATCCTTAATGTACCGGGGCATAGACCCTCTCCTTGAATGGTTCCACGCCGACGCGGCGCAGGGTGTCGATGAAGCGCTCGCCATCCAGCCGCAGCTCCAGATAAACCTGCATGATCTTGCCGAAGGCCACCGGCACATCGGCCTGCGCAAATGAGGGTCCAATCACCTTGCCGATGGCGGTGTCGCTGCCCTGGCTGCCGCCCAGCGTGATCTGATACCACTCCTCGCCGTTTTTATCGACGCCCAGGATGCCGATGTTGCCGATGTGGTGGTGGCCGCAGGCGTTCATGCAGCCGGAGAAGTTGCAGGCGATGTCGCCCAGATCGTACAGATAATCGAGATCATCAAAAGTGCGCTGGATCGCATTGGCGACGGGAATCGACCGCGCATTGGCCAGCGAACAGAAATCCCCGCCCGGGCAGCTGATGATGTCGGTCAACAGGCCGATGTTCGGCGTGGCCATTCTGTGCCGGCGAGCCTCCTGCCACAAGGCGTGCAGGTCTTTCTGCGCCACATCCGGCAGCACCAGGTTCTGCTCATGCGCGACGCGCAGTTCGCCAAAGCCGAAACGGTCCGCCCAGTCCGCCGCCGCCTCCATTTGCTCGGCGGTGATGTCGCCCGGCGGCGCGCCGGTTTCCTTCAGCGACAGCACCACGGAGCGATAACCAGGCTGGCGATGAGGGCGGGTGTTGCGCTCATACCAGCGGGCAAACGCCTTGTCTTCGGCCAAGGGGCCTGTCAGTTCTGCCGGATTGTCCAGCAGCGGCGGATAGTCGGGATCGGCGAAGAAGCTGGCGTAATGGGCGACATCCTCGTCGCGCAGCGTGGCCGGTCCATCCTTCAGATGCAGCCATTCGTCCTCCACCTTGGCGGCGAAGCCTTGCGGCGTCATCGCCTTGACCAGAATCTTGACCCGCGCCTTGTACTTGTTGTCGCGGCGGCCAAAGCGGTTGTACACGCGCAGCACCGCATCCAGATAGGTCAGCAGGTGCTGCCTGGGCAGGAATTCGCGGATCACCTCGCCCACCATGGGCGTGCGTCCCAAGCCGCCGCCGACGATGACGCGGAATCCCGCTTCGCCGGCTTCGTTGCGGCTGACGTGCAGGCCGATGTCGTGGACCATGGTGGCGGCGCGGTCCTCCACGCTGCCGGACACGGCGATCTTGAACTTGCGCGGCAGGAAGGCGAATTCCGGATGCAGCGTGCTCCACTGGCGGATGATCTCGCAATACGGCCGCGGATCGAACAACTGATCGGCGGAGACGCCGGCAAAGGCATCGGTCGTGGTGTTGCGGACGCAATTGCCGGAGGTCTGGATCGCGTGCATTTCGACGGTGGCCAGCTCCTCCAGAATGTCCGGCACGGTTTCCAGCGCCGGCCAATTGAACTGGATGTTCTGGCGGGTGGTGAAGTGTCCGTAGCCTTTGTCGTAGCGGCGGGCGATGTCGGCCAGCTTGCGCAGCTGCTCGCTGCGCAAATGGCCGTACGGGATGGCCACCCGCAGCATCGGCGCGTGGCGCTGGATGTACAGGCCGTTCATCAGCCGCAGCGGACGGAACTCATCTTCCGACAACTCCCCGGCCAGGAAGCGGCGCGTCTGGTCGCGGAACTGGTCGACGCGCTCGCGCACCAGGCGATGATCTACTTCATCGTATCGATACATGGTTGGATTCCAGCGGGAATGCCGACGGCGATGGCCGGCGGGTCAGACGGGGCTTTGCAGCGGGCTAGCCTTCGCATGCAGCCCGCACTCCTTGGTTTCCGGGTTTTCCCACCACCAGCGGCCGGCGCGGACATCCTCGCCCACGCTGATGGCGCGGGTACAGGGTGCGCAGCCTATCGATGGATAGTGGCGGTCGTGCAGCGCGTTGTACGGCACCTGGTTTTCCTTCAGGTACTGCCACACCTCGGCCTCACTCCACTCCAGCAAGGGGCTGAACTTCCACAGGCTGTTGTCGGCGTCGTATTGCTTGTCCGCCAGATCCTGCCGCGTCGGCGATTGCTGGCGGCGCAAGCCGGTAATCCAGGCGGAGCGGCCTGCCAGCGCGCGCTTGAGCGGCTCCAGCTTGCGCACCGCGCAACAGGACTGGCGCAGCGCCACGCTCTGGTAAAAGCCGTTGATGCCGTGCAGGTTGACGTATTGCTCGGTGGCGGCGGTGTCCGGGAAATACACCGTGACCGGATGGCTGGGGTAGCGCTCGGCTACTTTTTGCATCAGATCATAGGTTTCCGCCGGCAGGCGGCCGGTATCGAGGCTGAAGCTGCGCAATGGCAGGTTCAGACGCGCGATCAGATCGGTCAGCACCATGTCTTCGGCGCCGTAGCTGTTGGCCAGCAAGGCATCGGGATGCTCGGCGGCAATGGTTTGCAGCAGCGCCGTGGTGGCGGCCAGTTTGGATTCCAAGCTCATCAAGCGCTCCGGGAATGGTTCGAGCTCATCCTAACCAAAGGGCTTATAAACCTAAAAGAATATTGTGTTAGTATTTAATGACTACAGGTTTTATAGAGGACAGGCCGTCAACATGAAGCTACAACAACTGCGCTATCTGGTGGAAGTGGCCAAGCAGGGATTGAACGTCTCGGAAGCGGCCGAGAAACTGCACACTTCGCAACCGGGCATCTCCAAACAGATCCGCCTGCTGGAGGATGAGCTGGGCATCCAGGTATTCATCCGCAACGGCAAGCGCGTGGTATCGGTCTCCGAACCAGGCAAGGAAGTGCTGCGCATCTCCGAACGCATCCTGCGCGAGGCGCAGAATCTCAAGCGCGTCGGCGAGGAGTTCTCGCGCGAATCGGAAGGCGCGCTGACCATCGCCACCACTCACACCCAGGCTCGCTACGCGCTGCCGCAGGCCATCGCCGAATTCGTGCGCCGCTACCCCAAGGTGCGGCTGTCGCTGAAACAGGGCAGCCCGACGCAGATCTGCGAAATGGTGGTCTCCGGCGAAGCCGATCTGGCCATCGCGACCGAGGGCATCTCCTTGTACAAGGAGCTGGCCATGCTGCCCTGCTACGAGTGGAATCGCTCGGTGGTGGTGCCCGCAGGCCATCCGCTGGCAGAGCTAAAGCATCCGATCTCGCTGGCCGACATCGCCCAGTACCCCATCGTCACCTACGATTTCGCCTTTGCCGGCCGCTCCAAGATCAACAAGGCCTTCGCCGATCTGGGTTTGAACGCCAACGTGGTGCTGACCGCCATCGACACCGATGTGATCAAGACCTATGTCTCGCTGGGGCTGGGCGTGGGCATCATCGCCAGCATGGCCTTCGAGCCGGAGCGCGACCGCCATCTGGTGGCGATAGACGCCAGCCATCTGTTCGAACCGTCCACCACCAAGATCGGCATCCGCAAGGACGCCTATTTGCGCGGCTTCGCCTACACCTTCATCGAGCTGTTCGCGCCGCACCTGCATCGCCGCGAGGTGGATTCGGCGCTGCTGGCGCACGATGTCTACGACGAGGAGTGATCCCACCAAAGCCAACGCCCCGGACCAGCCGGGGCGTTGTTCTGGGAGCGGCAGGCTCGCGCTTACAGCGTCAGGCCGCCGGTCACTTCGATGGCGGCGCCGTTGATGTAGCTAGCCTCGTCCGACGCCAGGAAGGCGTAGACGTTGGCGATCTCCACCGGATCAGCCATGCGGCGCATCGGCACCTTGTCTTCCATCGCTTGCAACACCTTTTCCGGCATGGCCTTCAGGATGGGCGTGGCGACAAAACCAGGGCAGACGGCGTTGGAGCGGATGCCCTTCTTGCCCAGCTCCTTGGCCCAGGTCTTGACGAAGCCGATGACGCCGAACTTTGCCGCCGCGTAGTTGGTCTGGCCGAAGTTGCCGTAGACGCCCACCACGGACGAAGCATTCAGGATCACGCCGCCGCCCTGCTCCACCATGGTGTCCACCACGGCGCGGGCACAGTTGTAGACGCCCTTCAGGTTGATGTCGATGACCTTGTCGAACTGGTCTTCGGTCATTTTGGTCAGTTGCGCGTCCTGCACGATGCCAGCATTGTTGACCAGCACATCGATGCGGCCGCAGCGGTTTTTCAGATCCGCCACCATCTCGGCGATCTGCCCCTTGTTGGTCACATCCACCTTGTAGCCATAGGCTTCGCCGCCCAGCGCTTTCAGCTCGCCGACCACGGAGTTGACTGCCTCCTGGTTCAGGTCGCACACCGCGACGATGGCGCCTTCCTTGACGAACTTCTCCGCGGTAGCCTTGCCGATGCCGCTGGCGGAGCCGGTGATGATGGTGACTTTCCCTTTTAAGCGCATATGGTTTCCTTCTCTCACTGCTTTGCAGATCTCATCAGGTCGCCCGAGGGCGGATGAGGACCAGATGTCTCCGGCATCGACCTCCCTGGCCGGGTCCCTGATTATTGTTATCGCGCCTGAGTGGGACGCATGAAAAAGGCGGGAGTTTGTGCACTGCAATATAGCGCACCCCCTCCCGCCGGTAAAGTTACGAGCCGCGACAGCTCGTAACCAAATTACTCCAGGCCCTTGCTGGCCAGGTAATCTTCATAGTTGCCGGTGTAGTAGTCGTAACCGCCCTTGCCGTCCAGCTCCAGCACGTGGGTGGCCAAAGAGCTCACGAATTGACGGTCGTGCGAAACGAAGATCAGCGTGCCCTTGTACTTTTCCAGCGCCATGTTCAGTGACTCGATCGACTCCATGTCCATGTGGTTGGTCGGCTCGTCCATGATCATGACGTTCGGCTTCTGCAGGATCAGCTTGCCGTACAGCATGCGGCCCTTTTCGCCGCCGGACAGCACGCGCACCGGCTTGCCCACCTCGTCGCCGCCGAACAGCAGGCGGCCCAGCGTGCCGCGGATCACTTGCTCGTCGTCGCCTTCCTGGCCCCACTCGCGCATCCACTCGGTCAGCGTGGCGTCGCTGTCGAATTCGGCTTCATGGTCTTGGGCGAAGTAGCCGATCTGCGCCTTTTCCGCCCACTTGATGGTGCCGTAGTCGGCGGTCAGGCCTTCGGCGAACTTGGGATCGAATGCGCCGGCCAGCAGCTTGACCAGCGAGGTCTTGCCCGCGCCGTTGGGGCCGATGATGGCCAGGCGGGCGCCGGCTTCCAAGATCAGGTTCAAGTCCTTGAACAACACCTTGTTGTCGTAGGCCTTGCTGAGGTTTTCCACTTCCACCGCCTGGCGGTGCAGCTTGAACTTGTCGTCCATCTCGAAGCGGATGAACGGGTTCTGGCGGCTGGATGGCTTCACTTCCACCATTTCGGACTTCAGCTTGTCCACCTGCTTCAGACGGCTGGTTGCCTGGCGTGCCTTGGACTTGTTGGCGGAGAAGCGGGCCACGAACTCCTGCAGTTCCTGGATGCGCTCCTTGGCCTTGCTGTTGGAGCTCAGCTGTCGCTCGCGGGCCTGGGCCGAGGCGATCATGTAGTCGTCGTAGTTGCCCGGGTAGATGCGGATGGTGTTGTAGTCCAAGTCCGCCATGTGCGTGCACACCGAGTTCAGGAAGTGGCGGTCATGCGAGATGATGATCATGGTGGAGTTGCGCTCGTTGAGCACGTTCTCCAGCCAGCGGATGGTGTTGATGTCCAGGTTGTTGGTCGGTTCGTCCAGCAACAGGATGTCCGGATTGGAGAACAGCGCCTGCGCCAGCAGCACGCGCAGCTTCCAGCCCGGCGCCACTTCGCTCATCGGGCCGAAGTGCTGCTCCACAGGAATGCCCACGCCCATCAACAGCTCGCCGGCGCGCGCCTCGGCGGTATAGCCGTCGTATTCGGCGAACTTGGCTTCCAGTTCGGCCGCGTGCATGTAATCTTCTTCGGTGGCTTCGAGGTTGGCGTAGATGGCGTCGCGTTCGCTCATCGCCGCCCACATCTCGGTATGGCCCATCATCACCACGTCGATCACGCGCTGATCTTCGTAGCCAAACTGGTCCTGACGCAGTTTACCCAGGCGCAAGCCGTTCTCGATGGCGACTTCGCCAGCGGTTTGCTCCAGGTCGCCACCCAGAATCTTCATGAAAGTGGATTTGCCGGAACCGTTGGCACCGATCAGGCCGTAACGGTTGCCTTCGCCGAATTTGACGGTAACCTTCTCGAACAGAGGTTTCACGCCAAACTGCATCGTAATATTGCTTGTGGTAATCACGCTTGAGGATCCTTCAGCCGTAAGCCGTAAGTATCGGAAAAACGTAGGATTCTAGCACAAGCGCCATGAATTCCCGAAGCCTCCCGCGGTTGTTCGCCATGAACTTTTGCCAGCCAGACGAATTCCGCTACAATCGTAAACCTTGTAAATCCTTATTCCAGATAGGCAGAACTATGCTTACCGGCAGCTTGGTAGCGCTCGTGACCCCGATGTCTAACGACGGCGAGGTGGATTTTGCGGCGCTGCAACGATTGGTTGAGTTCCACATCGAAAACGGCACATCCGGCATCGTCGCCGTCGGCACGACTGGCGAATCGGCCACCCTGTCGGTGGAAGAGCACATCGAAGTGGTCAAAGCGGTGGTGAAATACGCCGCAGGCCGGATCAAGGTGATCGCCGGCGCCGGCGGCAATGCCACCAGCGAGGCCATCGAGTTGGGCCGCCTGTCTGCCGAAGCCGGCGCCGACATGGTGCTGTCCGTGGTCCCGTACTACAACAAGCCGACCCAGGAAGGCATCTATCAACATTTCAAGGCTATCGCCGACCACAGCCCGCTGCCGGTCATTCTTTATAATGTGCCGGGCCGCACCGTGGCCGACATGAGCAACGACACCGCGCTGCGCCTGGCTGCGCACTCGAACATCGTCGGCCTGAAGGATGCCACCGGCGACATCGGGCGCGCCTGCGACCTGGCGCTGCGCGCGCCGGAAGGCTTCGCGCTGTATTCCGGCGACGACGCCACCGGCATGGCCTTCATGCTGTGCGGCGGCCATGGCGTGATCTCGGTCACCGCCAATATCGCCCCCAAACTGATGAGCGAGCTGTGCGTGGCCGCCACCTCCGGCGACACCGCCAAGGCGCGCGCCATCAACGACAAGCTGCAAGGCCTGCACAAGCAGCTGTTTGTCGAACCGAACCCGATTCCGGCCAAGTGGGCGCTGACGCGGATGCAACGCATCCCCGCCGGCATTCGCCTGCCGCTGACGCCGCTGAGCGCCTCCGCTGAAGCGGTGGTCGAAGCGGCCATGAAACAAGCCGAAGTCATTTGATCATCCCCTGCTTGATGGGAGTCCGCATGAAACGCAGCGCGTCCGTCGCGATCCTGCTGGCAACCGGCCTGTTGGCCGCGTGCAGCAGCACTCAACAACCCCTGAGCAAGAATCTGGACTACAAGTCCGATGCGCCGAAAACCACCGGCAACAGCCTGGAAGTGCCGCCGGACCTGACCGCGCCGCAAGTCCAGAACAAATACAATCTGCCGAACGGCGTGGTCTCCGCCACTGACGACGCCACCGCGCCGGCCGTATCCTCACCGGTCGCCGTGAACCAGCTGGACAACATCAAGATGGAGCGCGCCGGCACCCAACGCTGGCTGCTGGTCGGCAACAAGAAGGCCGCCGAGCTGTGGCCGGTGCTGAAAGCGTTCTGGCAGGAAAACGGCTTCGTCATCAAGACCGAAGACCCGAGCCTGGGCATCATGGAGACGGACTGGGCGGAAAACCGCGCCAAGCTGCCCAACGACGGCCTGCGCAAGCTGCTGGAAACCGTGGGCCTCGGCAGCGTCTACTCCACCGGCGAGCGCGACAAGTTCCGCATCCGCCTGGAAAACACGCCGCAAGGCACCGAGGTGTACTTCTCGCATCGCGGCATGGAAGAGGTCTACGCCGACAACAGCAAGACCAACACCATCTGGCAGGCCCGCCCGGCCGACCCGAACCTGGAAGCCGAGCTGCTCGGCCGCTTCATGATCCGTTTGGGTCTGACCGAGGACAAGGCGAAAGCCCAGGTTCAGCAGACGCTGGCCAAGCCGGTCAAACCGCAGGACCCGATCATCGACGGCCAACTGCAGCTGTCCGACGGCTTCGACCGCGCCTGGCGCCGCGTCGGCCTGGCGCTGGACCGCGTCGGCCTGGTCGTCACCGACCGCGACCGCTCGCAAGGCCTGTACTACGTGAAGCCGGCCAAGAGCGAAACCGACAAGGAAGAAAGCGGCGGCTTCTGGTCCAGCCTGGCCTTCTGGAAGAGCAGCGATGGCAAGACCGTCAAACCGAGCGAGCAGGAATACCGGATCAAGCTGCAGGAGCTGAACAACGGCGCCACTTCGCTGCAGATCCAGGACAAGCAAGGCAAACCGCTGTCCGACGAATTCGTCAAAGCCGCGCTGGGCAAACTGCAGACCGAACTGCAATAAAACAACAGCCGTCAGCACAAATGCAACAGCCCGCGCAATGCGGGCTGTTTTTATGCATAACTCATCTGATTGACCGGCTTGATGATTGATCAGTCCGTTGCGCAAGCGCGTTCAAGCGCTAATCGCCAGTATGTAACGCTTTGTATTTTGCAAGCGATTCTGTGGTTTTTGCATCAAATCAGCCAATAGACAAACATACGTCCTGGAAAAAGAACGCAAAAAAACCGGCCGAAGCCGGTTTTTTTGTTGTTGCTTTCCGCGAATTACTTAGCAGCGGAAGCAGCCGGAGCGGAAGCCTCAGCAGCCGGAGCGGAAGCGGCCGGAGCGGAAGCCTCAGCAGCCGGAGCGGAAGCGGCCGGAGCGGAAGCTTCGGCAGCCGGAGCGGAAGCTTCAGCCGGAGCTTCTTTCTTACCGCAAGCGGACAGGGCTACGGCCAGCAGGGCAGCAACGAGGAGCGACTGTTTCATTTTTTCTTTACCTTTGAGGATAAGTTGAACAAGACGTCAGTTATCGCACGGTCTCGACGAAAAGCCGCGCGACTGAAAATCCATCAGTGAGCAAATTGTATCACGAAAAAAATGGCTGTATAGAGGGCAAAAATCTAAAAAAACCACATAGCCGACCCGAGCCGGCCAATAGGCCGCACAGACGCAAAAACGGGCGTTTGCACGCGAAATATTCACGTTCCGAGCGTTGCCAATTCGATACAAGCCAAGAATTTGTGGTCATTCTACAACAACGTCTGATAAATGCCAGTACCCCGACAGATAACCATCGAACAGCGTGGCCAGCATTTCATCGGAATAGCTTCCCGCCGGCAGTCGACGCAGATTGCCAAAACGCCGCCAGGCATCCAGATCTTCATCCGCAGTTTCCACCTTTTCGCCATTGCAATAGACGCAGGCGTCGCAGAACAATATCTGGCTCTTGCGATCCAGCGCCAAGCCCCGCGCCGCCACCGCCTCGGCAAACTCGTCTTCATCGAGTTCATCTTCCGGCGCGTCATAGAACACATGCGCCTTAGGCTCCGTCAGGTAATGGCCGAGGAAATCGCACACCGTGTCCTTGTCCCAACGTATTTGCGACAGCAAACCGGCCACCTGCTCGATCATCTCATCGCCGATGCGGGCCGGCTCGGCCTGCAGCTTCAGATTCGGATCGGCATACACGCCGTCCAAGCACATGCGGTCCTGCAGATACACTAGGAACTGCGTCGCCAGCTCCTGCGCCGGCGGCGCGCGGAAACCGATCGAATACGTCATGCCCGGTTCCAGCGCCACGCCGTAGTGCGCGCAATGCGGCGGCAGATACAGCATGTCGCCGTGTTCCAGCACGAACTCCTGCTCCATGCGGAAATCCTTCAGCACGCGGATCGGCGCGTCTTCGATGAAGTCATCGTCATGCTGTGAAGAGATCTGCCAGCGCTTCTGGCCGCCTACCTGTAGCAGAAACACATCATAGGCGTCGAAATGCGGCCCCACGGTGCCACCGGGCGGCGCGTAGCTGATCATCAGATCGTCCAGCCTGGCATAAGGGATGAAGTTGAAACGCCACAGGATGTCGTCGATATGCGGCAGGTGATGGTTGACGCCCTGCACCAGCAGCGTCCAGTCGGTTTCGCCCAGCCGGCGGAAACGCGAGGCGCGGAAAGGGCCGCGCTCCAGATGCCACTTTTCCTTCTTGTATTCGATCAGCCGCGACTCCGCGTCATCGCGCTGCGCCAATTGCGACAGTACGGAAAAATCAACATGCGGGCCGACATCGGTCAAGGCGCCGCGGATCAGCAGCGGCTTCTTGTGCCAGTACTCGGCCAGAAATTGTTCGGGCGACATGCCGCCCAGCAGGTTTACAGTATTCATCGGTTTTTTCACGGGCTCATTCACCCGTCTATGGTTTACAATACGGCCAGGCGCACAGACGCCCTATCTTGCGGAGGAAGGAACACCCTGGTGCCTGCCCCTGTCAAGTTTTTTTACCATCCTCACGGATAATCGACTCATGCAAATCGCCAAAAACACCATCGTCACGCTCCACTACGAGATGTTCGACGCCGAAAACAACCTGCTCGACAAGACCGAAGAGCCGATCAGCTACCTGCACGGCGGCTACGATGGCATTTTCCCGTTGGTGGAAGAGGCACTGGAAGGCAAGAACGTCGGCGACGCCGTTGACGTCAAGCTGACCGCCGACGACGCTTTCGGCGATCCGGAAGAAGAGCTGATCCGCGTGGAAGACCTGGAAGTGTTCCCGGCTGACGTGGAAGTCGGCATGGTATTCGAAGCCGATGATCCGGAAACCGGCGAACTGCTGCTGTTCCGCGTCACCGACATCGCCGACGGCAAAGCCGTGGTCGACGCCAACCACCCGCTGGCCGGCATGAACATCCGCTTCGCCGCCAAGGTTGTGGAAGTGCGGGCCGCCAGCGCTGACGAAATCAGCCACGGCCACGCCCATGGCGAACACGGCCACCATCACTGATAGCCTCAGGCCAGCGATGACGCAGGCGGACCCGCGGGTCCGCCTTTGTTTTGCCCTCAAGCCGCGCTCAATGCCCGCGCCGGGCCAGCCTAACGAAGCCAAGCAGCGCCACCGCGCCCGCGATGCCGGCGCGCAGCCAGTAGTCCGCATACATCGCGCGCTGGCCCAACAGCCATGCCAGGGCTCCGCTCAACAACACCAGCAGAATCATTTCGGCGGTGCGCTCGACATCCCTTGGCCACCCGCCGGGCCAGCACCGCGCCATCGCCAGCCGCATCGTTCCCCAGCCCAACAAAGCCCCGGCCATCAGGTCCAGCGGCCAATGCACGCCGATGGCGATGCGCGACAGCGCCACCAGCGCGGCCAAGCCATAACACGCCCATCGCCCCGCCCTGCCCATGCCTTGGCAGACAAAAGTCGCCAGCGCCGCCGAGGCCAGGGCGTGGCCGGACGGGAATGAGCCGTTGCCGGGCAGCCGGTCCAGCAGCTCCACCGTACCGGGCGGCAATACCAATGGCGGCCGCGGCACATTGAAACCCGCCTTCAAACCGACGGACAGGGCGATCCCGACGACGCCGGCGACAATCAGCGTCGGCAAGCGTTTGGGATCGCGCCAGCTCCAGGCCAGCATCAAGGCCAGCGCGGTAGGCCAGTCGCCAAAGATGCTGAGAAAGCGCCACACGGGGGCCGGCAGCGCATTCAACATCCCATTCAGCGCAAGAAAGCCTTGCTGATTCGCCGGCGGCCAGATCAGCATGCCCGCGCCGAGCAGTACCAGGACACAGGCGGGCCAGAATCGCTTCAAGCAAGACATGGCTCAGCCCGCTTTCCGTCCAATGGTGATACGGTCCTGACCGGCCAAGTCGCGGATGGTTTCCACCGCCAACAGCCCGGCTGCGGCGAGCAAGCCGCGCACCGCCGCGCCCTGGTCGTAGCCATGCTCCACCATCAGCCAACCGCCCTCCGCCAGCCGAGCCGGCGCGCCGGCGGCGATCTCGCGCAGGCAGGCCAGTCCGTCGGCCTCGTCGGTCAGCGCTCCGCGCGGCTCGAAACGCAGATCGCCCTCGGCCAGATGATGGTCATCCCGCTCGATATACGGCGGATTAGAGGCGATCAGATCGAAGCGCGCCGACGGTTCCAGCGGCGCATACCAGCTGCCCAGGCGGAAATCGACGCCGGCGCCGAGCGCCTCGGCATTGCCGCGCGCCACCGCCAGCGCCTCGGCCGAGACATCCACCGCGCCTACCGTCCAGGCGGGCGCCTCCAGCGCCAGCGTCACGGCGATGATGCCGCTGCCGGTGCCCAGATCGACCACCCGCGCCGGGGCATTCTTGTCCACTTTTGCCAGCGCCAATTCGATCAGATGCTCGGTTTCCGGACGCGGAATCAGCACCGCCGGGCTCACTTTGAAATCGCGGCCGTAGAATTCGCGCGCGCCCAGCAGATACGCCATCGGCTCGCCGGCCAGACGCCGCGCGGCCAGCGCATCGAATGCCGCCTTGGCGTCTTGCGGCAGCTCGCGCTCCGGATAGCCGATGATGGCGGCGTGGGTCAGTTCCGGCCAAGCATGCATCAGCAGCATGCGGCTCTCCAGCCTGGGCAGGGAATGGCGGCGCAGCGCCTGTTCGATAGTCAGCATCATTTACAGTAGAAATACGGTGGCAAGGCCGAGAAAAATCAGGAAACCGCCCGAATCAGTGCAGGCGGTAATCAGCACGCTGGACCCCAGTGCCGGGTCCTTGCCCAGTTTCTGCATCAAAGTCGGAATCAACACGCCCATGGTGGCGGCCAGCATCAGGTTCAGCGTCATCGCCGCCAGCATCACCAGGCCCAGCGACGCACTGCCGTACAACAGCCAGGCGATCACGCCGATGACGGAGCCCCAGATCATGCCGTTGATGATGCTGACACCGATCTCCTTGCGCCACAAGCGGCTGGCCTGCCCGGTCCGCATCTGGCCCATGGCCAGCGCGCGCACAATCATGGTGATGGTCTGGTTGCCGGAGTTGCCGCCTATGCCGGCGACGATGGGCATCAAGGCAGCCAAGGCCACCAGCTGGGCGATGGAGTGCTCGAAGGCGCCGATCACCCGCGAGGCGAAAAAGGCCGTGCACAGATTGATCGCCAGCCAGGACCAGCGGTTCTTCACCGAGTCTATCACCGGAGCGAACAGGTCTTCCTCTTCCTTCAGGCCGGCCAGGTTCAGCACTTCGCTGTCGCTTTCCTCGCGGATCACGTCCACCATCGCGTCCACCGTCAGCCGGCCCAGCAGCATGCCGCGCTCGTCCACCACCGGCGCCGTCACCAGATCATAACGCTCGAACGCCTGGGCGGCGTCCAGCGCCGGCTCGTCCGGATGAAAGCTCACCACCTCGGTGGCCATCACATCGGCCACCTCGGCCTCGGGGTCGGACACCAGCAGCTTGCGGATAGCCAGCACGCCCTTCAGCCGCCCGGCCTCGTCGGTGACGAAAATCTTGTCGGTCTGGTTCGGCAGCTCGTCGAAGCGCCGCAGGTAGCGCAACACCACCTCGCAGCTGACATCGGCGCGGATCTTCACCAGTTCGAAATCCATCAGCGCGCCGACGCGGTCTTCGCCATAGGACAGCACTTCCTGCAACTGGCCGCGCGCTTCTTCATCCAGCCGCGCCATCGCCTCGTACACCACCTGGCGCGGCAGGTCCGGCGCCAGCTCGGCCAGATCGTCGGTGTCCAGCTCCGCCAGCGCGGCCACCAGCTGATCCGGGTCCATCACCTCGATCAGCGACTCGCGCACGGCGTCGGACACTTCCAGCAAAATGGCGCCGTCGCGTGCAGGATCGGTCTGATCCCAAGCCAGCAGTCTATCCTCCAGCGGCAGCGCCTCCAGCACATGGGCGATGTCGGCCGGATGCAGTTGCGCCAGCTTCTGTTTCAGTTCAGCGAGGTTGTGCCGCGGTGCCAGGGCGTCGGCCGCGTCCTCGCCATCCTGGCGCGCGGCGGTCGATTCAAGCTCGCGTTGACGCTCGATCAGGCGCTGCACCAAACCGAGGCTTTCTTGCAGACGATCGGCGGATTGTTGCTTGAAGGCAACCGTCATGCACGTCTCCTTCCGCCCAGAGGGCGCAGACGGGCTGACTATCTGAGACGGGATTTATTCGTTAGGGGTAGAGCGGGGTGGAATCGCGGGGTAACTGGGCAAGTCCATGCGGTTTCGCCGCGCAAGGGCGCGCGGCAACAAAAATAACGGTGCGGATTGTAACACGCCACAACAAATCGCTCCAAGCCGGCAACCGCGCCATCTATTGCGCCGCATCATCCGCCGCGATCGCGCGCCTGGAAAAAGAAAACGGACGGCGGCGGCCGTCCGTTCCATCATGAGCGAGCGCCAGCCTTACGGCAGATCGGCGTATGCCATTCGACGCTGGATGATGCGGGTCTTTTTGGCCAGACCCGGCGCATTGCGATGATCGTCGTAATAGCGCGGATTCGGCACCATGGCCGCCAGCTTGGCCGCCTGGCCGGCGGATAGCCTGGATGCGCTGGTGCGGAAGTAATGACGCGAGGCCGCCTCGGCGCCGAACACGCCATTGCCCCACTCGATCACATTCAGATAGATCTCGAAGATGCGGCGCTTGTCCATGGTCTTCTCCAGCATCACCGTGATCAGCGCTTCCTCCAACTTGCGCCACGGCGTCTTGCCGCTGGACAGAAACAGGTTCTTGGCCAGCTGCTGGCTGATGGTGGAACCGCCGGCGACGATGCGCCCCTTCTTCAAGTTCTTCTCGAACGCCACCTCGATGCCATCCCAGTCGAAACCTTCGTGGTCGACGAACTTGGCATCCTCCGCCGCGATCAAGGCCCGCTTCAGATTGGGCGATATCCGCTCGTACGGCACCCATTTATGGCTCAGCTCGGCCTCCGGATCGTCCTGCTGCAACTTCGCCAACTGCTCGTTCATGAAGGAGCTGGCATCCGGATTATGGCTGCGCCAGTACAGGATATGGCCGAACACCCACAGGTTATACAGTACAAAGGCGGCCACCAGGGCCGCCAGAATTTTCAGGATCCAGCGCGTCATGCTCAGGCCAGCACTTCCCTGAGCATATTGGTCACTTTGCGCGTTTCCGGCTGCACCCCGCGCCAGATGGCGAACGATTCCGCCGCCTGCTCCACCAGCATGCCCAGGCCGTCGGCCAGCATGCCTGCGTTTTCGCCCTGGGCGCGTTGCAGGAACGGCGTCAGGCCGGAGCTGTACACCATGTCGTAGGCCAGCGTGCGGGCGGTGAACACGCCGCGCGGCAGCGGCGGCATTTCGTTGTTCAGGCTGGTGGACGTGGCGTTGATGATGATGTCGAAGCTGCGGCCTTGCAGCGCGTCGTAGCCGACGGCCTCCACTTTTCCATAACGGGCGAAGTGATGCGCCAGCGCTTCGGCCTTGATCACGGTGCGGTTGGCGATGGTCAGGCTGGACGGCTTCTGCTCCAGAATGGGTTCCAGCACGCCGCGCACCGCGCCGCCGGCGCCCAGGATCAGCACGCGCTGGCCGTAGATCGGGTAATCCAGGTTTTCCACGATGTCGCGCACCAGCCCCACGCCGTCGGTGTTGTCGCCGTAGACCTTGCCGTCGCGGAACGTCAGCGTGTTCACCGCCTCGGCCGCGCGCGCGCGCTCGGTCAGCTCCTGAGCGTAGCGATAGGCGTCGCTCTTGAACGGCAGGGTGATATTGAGCCCCTTTCCGCCATGGGCGACAAACTCGTCGACGACGTCCTTGAATCGGCCCAGATCGGCAAACAGCTTTTCATAGGAGATATCCTGGCCGGTAGCCTGGGCGAATTCCTGATGGATGAACGGCGACTGGCTATGGGAAATCGGGTTGCCGATAACGGCGTAACGATCGGTCATGGTCGGCTTTCCAATATTAAGTTGGCGCTGCGCGCGGCAGCGGATTCAGGCCACACTTTGCCGTTTAATGACATAAACTTCAACCCGCCCAAACCATTCGCTCAATTCTGCTCCCACGGCAGGCCACGCTGCCGCCAGCCGCCCACCGAGTTGCGATGGCCCATTTCGTCCTTGTCGCCCTCGAAGCCTTCCAGCACGTTGTACACCTCGCTGTAGCCATTGGCCGCCGCCAGCCGCGCCACTTCATCGGAACGGACGCCGGAGCGACACAGCACCAGCAGCACCGATTCCGGGTCCACCTGATGCGTCAGCTGGGCCAGAAAATTGGGGTTCGGCGCCATGCCGGGAAAGCTGCGCCACTCGATCTTGACAGACTGCGGCACCGTGCCGACAAACTGCCACTCGGCATGGCTGCGCACGTCCAGCAGCACCGCCTTGGGCAGCGATTGCATCAGCTCATAGGCTTCGTCCGGCAAAACGGCGCCGCTATAGGGCAGGCCCATCTGCTCCGCCCGCTCGTGCGCGGCCTGCAGTATCAGGTTCATGCGACTCATGATGTATCCCTCCGTTTGCAACATGCGTGGCGTAGAGTCGCTGACAGAACCCCTGATCCTGCGTTGCGCTCCTTGCCGGGCGACCGCTGTCTGCGTCGGCGCGCCTTCGCTCAGGCTCTCTGCAGGGTTTTGTCAGCGACCCTCATGTTGGCGATTATCTGCCCGAACAACATGACTGGCAAATGACATGGCTGGCGAATGGCACCAATCTGGTGCATTACAAAAATTTACGGCACCAGCATGGGTCAAACTTGTCCATTCCAGGTTGCTGGCGAAGGCCATGCGCCTATGACACAATGCAGCAGCAGCGATTTTTAAGCTGGCACGCTTCCTGCTTTATGCCGGGCGTACCAATTTTCACGCACTTGCCCTTGGGTGCACGTTGCCTTTCAGGAGATAAACCATGGCAGTAGCCGACGTAGTCAAACTGATCCAAGAAAACGACGTCAAATTTGTCGATCTGCGCTTCACCGACACCCGCGGCAAGGAGCAGCACGTCTCCATCCCGGCCCATGTGCTGCTGGAAGACGCCGACGCCTGGTTCGAGCGCGGCCACGCCTTCGACGGCTCCTCCATCGCCGGCTGGAAAGGCATCCAAGCTTCCGACATGCTGCTGATGGCCGACCCGGCTACCGCCCGCATCGACCCGTTCTTCGACGAGCCGACCGTATTCATGCACTGCGACGTGATCGACCCGGCCGACGGCAAGGGCTATGACCGCGACCCGCGCTCCATCGCCAAGCGCGCCGAAGCCTACCTGAAGGCCTCCGGCATCGGCGACACCGCCTACTTCGGCCCGGAGCCGGAATTCTTCATCTTCGACAGCATCACCTGGGGCACCGACATGTCCGGCTGCTTCGTCAAGATCAAGGCCGAAGAAGCGGCCTGGGCCTCGGCGGAAGAATTCGAAGGCGGCAATATGGGCCACCGTCCGGGCATCAAGGGCGGCTACTTCCCGGTGCCGCCGGTTGATTCCTCGCAAGACATCCGCTCCGCCATGGTGCTGCTGCTGGAAGAGCTGGGCATCCCGGTGGAAGTGCACCACCACGAAGTGGCCACTGCCGGCCAGAACGAAATCGGCACCAAGTTCAGCACGCTGACCCAGCGCGCCGACTGGACCCAGATCCTGAAGTACGTGGTGCACAACGTGGCCCACAGCTACGGCAAGACCGCCACCTTCATGCCCAAGCCCATCGTCGGCGACAACGGCTCCGGCATGCACGTGCACCAGTCCATCTGGAAAGACGGCCAGAACCTGTTCGCGGGCGAAGGCTATGCCGGCCTGTCCGATACCGCCCTGTACTACATCGGCGGCATCATCAAGCACGCCAAGGCGCTGAACGCCATCACCAACCCGGGCACCAACTCGTACAAGCGCCTGGTGCCGCACTACGAAGCTCCGGTGAAGCTGGCCTACTCCGCCAAGAACCGCTCCGCCTCCGTGCGCATCCCGCACGTGGCCAGCCCGAAGGCGCGCCGCATCGAAACCCGTTTCCCGGATCCGCTGGCCAACCCGTACCTGTGCTTCTCTGCTCTGCTGATGGCCGGCCTGGACGGCATCCAGAACAAGATCCACCCGGGCGATGCCGCGGACAAGAACCTGTACGATCTGCCGCCGGAAGAAGACAAGCTGATCCCGACCGTG
This sequence comes from Chromobacterium sp. ASV23, assembly GCF_016428945.1. Classification (NCBI taxonomy): domain Bacteria; kingdom Pseudomonadati; phylum Pseudomonadota; class Betaproteobacteria; order Neisseriales; family Chromobacteriaceae; genus Chromobacterium; species Chromobacterium sp. ASV23. Next base: position 104,193 of record NZ_JAELTR010000002.1, on the reverse strand, counting down.
TGCGCCTCGCTGGATGAAGCCCTGGCCGCATTGGACAAGGACCGCGAGTTCCTGACCCGCGGCGGCGTGTTCTCCAACGAGTGGATCGATGCCTACATCGAGCTGAAAATGCAGGAAGTGAACCTGACCCGCATGACCACCCACCCGGTGGAATTCGCGATGTACTACTCTCTCTAAAAACGGCGACGACTCGCTCAACAACGGCAGCCGACAGGCTGCCGTTTTTCATGGCGCCGCGCGCAAACCGATGACGACCGGGCGCGATTTGCTTATCATGCAGGGGCACCCATACCAGTCTCAGACGATGAAAATATTCGCTTTAAGCCTGCTGCTGGCCTGCGGCTGCGCCCAGGCCGCCACGATCTACAAATACGTCGACGCCAACGGCAACGTCACCTACACCAATGTGCCGCTGCGCGGCGCCCAACCGATCACGCTGAACCCGCTATCCACCTACCACGGCCGCAAGCCCAGCGGCGGCAATGCCGACAAAGCGCCGGCGTCCGGCGGCTATCCGAATGTCGACGCTGATACCCAGAAGCAGCGCGACAGCGGGCGCAAGAAGATTCTGGAGCAGGAACTGGCCAACGAGGTCAAGGCGCTGGATGCGGCGAAGAAAGCGCTGGCCGACGGCAAGGCCGTGCGCAACGGCGACGAAACCCGCAACTATCAGAAATACCTGGACCGGGTGCAGAAGCTGCAAAACGAAGTCACCGACCGCGAGAAGAATGTCGCCGCGCTGAAGAAGGAACTGGGGCTGCCCTAGCCATTCGCACCAAAATGGTGCATTCTAAGCCTCAAAACGCCGCGTCCACGCCGCAAGGCGCGCTTTTCGACGCCGCCAAGCTGGCGCGCTTATTGCTGATCAAGGACGCGGCTTCATTCCGCGCACCTTTATTCCTGAAAAGCGAAACCTCATGTCGACACCCAGCTTCGCCGGACTGGAACTGCTAGACACGCCGGTGCTGATCTGCGACGCCGCCGGCGCGCTGCGCTTCGTCAATCCCGCATGCGAGAACCTGCTGGCGCTGGGCAGCCGCGAGCTGCTGCGCCACGGCCTGACCGGCTTGTTTCATCCCTGCCCCGCGTTGCGCCAGGCGCTGCATACCGCGCTGCGCCAGGGCGCCAGCTATATCGAGCACGACCTGGAACTACGGCCGCAGCACAATGAAGCCATCCTGCATGTCACGCTGTCGATCACGCCGATAGACGGCGACGGCCTGTTGGCGCTGATCGAGCTGCGCCCCCTGGACCAGCAGCTGAAAATCGCCAACGAGGAACGGCTGCTGCTGCAGCACCAGGCCAACCGCGAGCTGATCCGCAATCTGGCGCACGAGATCAAGAACCCGCTGGGCGGCATCCGCGGCGCGGCGCAATTGCTGGAGCACGAACTGGCCGACCGGCCAGAGCTGAAGGAATACACCGAGGTCATCACCGAGGAAGCGCTGCGCTTGCAGACGCTGGTGGATCGCCTGCTGGCGCCGCACCGCAGCCACAGCCGCAGCCAGGTCAATATCCACGAGGTGCTGGAACGGGTGCGCAGCATCGCGCTGGCCCAGCATCCGCAAGGTCTGGCGGTGGTGCGCGACTACGACACCAGCCTGCCGCTGCTGTCCGCCGACAAGGAACAGCTGATCCAGGTGGTGCTGAACATCGTCAACAACGCGGTGCAGGCCATGCGCGGCCAGGGCCGCATCGAGCTGCGCACGCGGGTGGCGCGGCAGATCACGCTGGCGCGCAAACGCCACCAGCTGGCGCTGAAATTGCAGATCGTCGACGATGGCCCCGGCATCCCCGAGGACATCCGCGACCATATTTTCTACCCTTTGGTGACGGGCCGCGCCGAAGGCACCGGCCTGGGGCTGACGCTGGCCCAGGCCTTCGTCCACCAACACGGCGGCAGCATAGAGTTCGACTCCCGCCCCGGCCAGACCTGCTTCACCGTGATGCTGCCGTTCGGCGCCGACGCCGCCGGCTGACAACGATATCGACAAGAATACGAGGAGAAACCCAATGGCCCAACCGGTCTGGATCATCGACGACGACAAGGCGATACGCTGGGTGCTGGAAAAGGCGCTGACCCGCGCCGGCATCGGCTTTGACAGCTACGCCAGCGCCGACGACGCGCTGAACGCGCTGTACGACGCCACGCCGCGGGCCATCATTTCCGATATCCGCATGCCCGGCACCGACGGCCTGAAATTCCTGGCCAAGGTCAAGGCCGAACACCCGCAGCTGCCGGTGATCATCATGACCGCCCACTCCGACCTGGACTCCGCGGTGTCGGCGTTCCAGGGCGGCGCCTTCGAATACCTTCCCAAACCGTTCGACATCGATCAGGCCGTGCTGCTGATCGAGCGCGCGCTGGCGGAAAGCCAGGCCCAGGGCGGCGGCGCGGACAGCCCGGAGGCGCTGCCGGTGCTCTTGGGCCAGGCGCCGGCCATGCAGGACGTGTTCCGCGCCATCGGCCGTCTGGCGCAATCGCACGTCACGGTGCTGATCACCGGCGAATCCGGCACCGGCAAGGAACGGGTGGCGGAGGCGCTGCACCGCCATTCCGTGCGCGCCGCCAAGCCGTTCATCGCGCTGAACACCGCCGCCATCCCCAAGGATTTGCTGGAGTCGGAACTGTTCGGCCACGAGAAAGGCGCGTTCACCGGCGCGCTGGCCACCCGCCGCGGCCGCTTTGAGGAGGCCGAAGGCGGCACGCTGTTTCTGGATGAAATCGGCGACATGCCCACCGAGCTGCAGACCCGCCTGCTACGCGTGCTGTCCGATGGCCACTTCTACCGCGTCGGCGGCCATACGCCGATCAAGGCCAATGTGCGGGTCATCGCCGCCACCCACCAGAACCTGGAGCAGCGCGTGCGCGACGGCTTGTTCCGCGAGGATCTATACCACCGCCTCAACGTGATCCGGCTGCGCCTGCCGCCGCTGCGCGAACGGCGCGAGGACATCCCGCTCTTGGCCCGCCACTTCCTGGCCAAGAGCGCCTCGCAACTGGGCGTGGAGCCGAAGCGGCTGTCCGAGGCGGCGATGGCGCTGATCCAGCGCAGCCCCTTCACCGGCAATGTGCGCGAACTGGAAAACCTGTGCCAATGGATCTGCGTGATGGCGCCGGGCCAGACCGTGGAAATCGCCGACCTGCCGCCGGAACTGCGCGAGCCGGCCACCCCGGCGCTGGCCGCGCGTGATGACGCGGCATGGGAAGCGCAATTGACGGATGAGATCCGGCAGCGCCTGCAGGCCGGCGAGAGCGGCATCGTGGACGAGCTGACCCGCCGCTTCGAAACCGCCTGCATCCGCGCCGGCCTTGCCCATACCGGCGGCCGCAAGGTGGAGGCGGCGCAATTGCTGGGTTGGGGCCGCAACACGCTGACGCGCAAAATCCAGGAGCTCGGTCTGGAAGCCCACGATGCCGGTTGATAACTATTAATCAAACAAGCAATTACAACCGCATCATTTTCAATAAATGCTGATAGAATCGGACCAGTCCTCTAGCCCGATTCCATCGATGTTGCGTTCGTACCTCGCGCTGGCGGCGCTGTGCCCGCTCACGCTGCACGCCGCCGCGCCTTTGCAGCTGGCGGTCAGCTCCGCCCTGACCAGCCCCTATGTCATTGAAGACCCGTCGCCGGCCAATCCGCCGCGCGGCCGCGCCATCGAACTGGCGCAGGCCGCGTTGCGAAACTGCGGCCTGCAGGGCCGCATCAGCCGTCAGCCTGGGGAGCGCATCGTACAGAACCTGCAATTGGCCCGGCTGGATGGCGCGCTGCTGCTGTCCTACACCGATGAGCGCAGCCGGCTGATCGCGTTTCCGCTGCGCGACGGCCAACCCGATCCAGAACGACGGATGACCACCCTGAGCTATGCCTTCTACGTCCGCAACGGCAGTCCGCTGCATTGGGACGGCAGCGGGCTCTACGGCATCAACGGAACCGTAGGGGTCAACCAGGGTTGGTCGATAGGCCGCGAACTGATGGCGCGCGGCATCGACGTCGAAGAAAGCGTGGGCATAGAAGACAATTTCGCCAAGCTGCAGGCGGGCCGCACCGACGCCTACGTCCTGCACCAACTGGCAGGCGACCTCTACCTGCGCCACCATCCGGAATTGAAGATACACCGCATGTCGCCGCCGCTGCGCAGCAAACCCTATTACTGGGTATTCAGCCGCGGCTACGCACGCGAACATGCCCGGCAGGTGGCATGCCTATGGCGGCAGATGCCGCAGCTGCGCCCGCGCTACCTGCCGGAAGGCGCGCGCTGAGCCTCAGCCAAAGCGCGCCAGCTCACGCCCCCAATCCAGCCGGCCATCGCCCGGGGCGGCATCGTCCCGCTGCGGCGAATCCTCCGGCACAAACCAGCACACCTCAAACAGCAAGCCGTCCGGATCATGGCCATACACGCTCTTGTGCACGCCATGGTCCTCTTCCATGCCCAGCTTGCCGATCTCGGCCAAATGGTCGCGTATCCGCTTCAATTCCTGAATGGTGTCCACCTCCCAGGCCAGGTGGTACAAGCCGGCCTTGGGCTGATGCGGCGCAGGCGTCTCGCCGCGCGGGCTGAACGGCCCCGAGCGCTGCTGGCCCAGGTTGAGCTGGAACAGCGCCAGGTCATGGTCATTGTCTGAATGCGCGGCCTGCGCGAACACCGCGCGGCTGGAAGCGGCATCGCCCTTGGGGCGAAAGCCCAGCACATCGCGGTAAAACGCCGCGCTGTCCGCCACATCGCTGACGTAAAGCACGGCATGGTTGAGTCGTTTAATGCCCATCTGTCACCTGAATTCTGGGTTGGAAAAACACGGCGCGGTTTACGCCATGCCGCGCGGCATGTATGCGAAATCCTGCCGGCCGCGTTAGAAGTCAATCATGCCACGATACGGCCAATGGCCGTACACTGGCCCCATCCCCATTTTTCCAGGCATCTCTCATCATGGACACCCGCCGCGCAAGATACGGCTTCTCTCTGGGCACGCTGATCGCCGTCGCCCTGTCATGGTCGGCCAATCATTCCATTCTGTGGGCGATCATCCACGGCTTCCTGAGCTGGCTGTACATCGCCTACTACCTGCTGACCCACGCGCTGCGCTGAGCCGTTCCGCCGGGCCTCAAGCTTCGGCGCGGCGCTCAGGGCAGCGCTTCATACACCTCGGCCAGCACCCGCCCATCCTCGTCCAGCATGTAGTGGCTGCGGCCATAATGCCGCTCGCAGCAGCGGCGGTAGGCGATGGCGCCGCTGGCGGCGAACAGCCTGGGCAAAACGAAATATTGGCGCCCGGCGAACGCCGGGCGGATGCCCACCCGCGCCAGGATGCCGCCGAACGGCAGGTCCGACTCCACCAGTTGCCGCTTCAGCCGCGGCTCGAACGCCAGCAGCTCTATCCTGATCCAGGCCGCCACATGGCAGCGCTGCCGCTCGTCCAGCAACAGGATGGTGCGCTCCAGCCGGCGTGCGTCGTGGCGCTGCCACAGCCGGCGGATGCGCAGCGCGCAGCCGCGGCTGGCCTGCAGCGCGCCGGTCATATAGCCCTGGTGCACCAACACGCCGCGGCTGCAGGCGCAGATTGCGTCAGGCGACACCGGCCGCGCCTCCCGCCAGGGAATCTCGATGGCCGGCGGCGCCTGCTCGGCTTTCCGCCGCAACGGAGGGAGGCGGCCAGCCGCGACGCTAGCCTGATGCAGGCTCATAGGCTGGTGACCATATGCGAGGAACAGACCGCGACGATAGCGCCGTCCACGCCGCGGCCACGCAATATGCGGGCGGCGGCGATGGCGGCGCCGGACGACGGCCCTACCGGCTCGCCGCAGGCGGCCAGCGCCTCGCGCGCTGTGGACCAGGCTAACTCCGACGCCACCGGCACGACGCCGGCCACCGCTTCGCGCCGGAACAGCCGCGTCGGCGCCGGCGGCGCCAGGCCCGGAATATTGTGCGGACGCCAAGGCTCGCCCGACAGCACCGCGGCCTCCGCTGGCTCCACGGCGTAGACCGGCACGCCAGCCGGCGCCAGCGCTTCGGCGATGCCCATCAGCGACGCGCAGGTGCCGGCCGACACCGTCACCGCCGCCAATCCAGGCGCTTGGCGCAGCAGCTCTTCCCCCACTTCCCGGTAATGGCCGATCAGCTCCGCGTCGCTCAGTTGCTCGACCACATGGCTGCCCGGCATGCCGCGATGGGCGTCCAGCAGCTCCTGCAGCTGCGGATGCGGGCGGCGCTCCACCTCCGCGCCCAGCCAGCGCGCGTAATTGACCACGCTGTCCGGCGCGCTCTCCGGCATCAGCAGCAAGGCCTGGCAGCCGATCTGGCTTGCCGCCCAGGCGACACTGACGCCGGCGCTGCCGGCGGTCATGATCACCAGCGTCGTGTCGCGGCGTACCCGACCGGCGCGCGCGCGTTCAAGCAGCGTCTTAGGCAGCGAGCGATGCTTGATCGACAAGGAGGGGTTCTGGTATTCGAGCTTAAGGCTCAGGCCGGGCAGCAGGCCCGGCGCCGACAGCAATGTCGTCATGGCAAGTCCCTCACAGATAGGCATGAACGGGCAGCGGCAGGTCGATGAAGCGCGGCACCTTGACGCCGTTGCCGCTGGCCATCTTGTCCTGCTTCAGCGTCTGAATCAGATCGAAAGGCACCAGGCGCAGGGAAGGCGCCACCGCCAGCCGCTGCAACAGCATCTCGCTCACCCGGCCGACGATGTCGGCTCCGCCGTCTCCCGCCGACAGCCACACCTCCACCTGCTGGCCGCCCTGCTCGTCCGGACAGCGGACCACCAGCTCGTTGTCTATCCCGTCCACCCGGCCCAGCACGTCGAAGATCAGGTCCGGATAGACCGTCTGGCCCTGGATCTTCAGTTGGTGGTCGACCCGGCCGATGATGGCGCCCAGCCGCGGACTGCGGCGGCCGCAGTCGCAGGGGCTGTCGTCCAGCCAGCTGGCGATGTCGCCAGTGCCGTAGCGCACCGCGATGAAGCCGCGCGGCAAGGTCAGCGAAGTGACCACCACTTCGCCCGGCTGGCCCGGCGCAGCCGGCAAGCCGGTTTCGGGATCGATCAGCTCGACGTGGACCGCATCGTCGTTGATGTGGAAGCCGCGGTGCCGCAGGCACTCGTGGCCAACCGAGCCCAGTTCGCTGCAGCCGTATTCGTTGAGCGCGTCCTTCAGCCCCCACAGCTCCATCACCTTCCGCGCCACCGGCGTCGGCCGGTTATCGGCGTCGAACGCGCCGCAGGCGCCGAAATAGGCGTAGTCGGGCAGGCATTCCGGCGCCGGGAAGTCCGCGCCCATGGTCTGCGCCAGCTCCAGCATCACCACCGGATTGCCGACCACGAAGGCCGGCTGGTGGTAATGCACCACGTCCAGGATGCGCCGCGTGCGCTGCGGCGAGCAGCGGAACGGCCCCAGCCCCACCTTCTTGGCCGCCTGCAATACCAGCGGCCCCAGCGTGAACATGTCGTTGTTGCTGAGCAGGTGCAGCATGCGGTCGCCCGGCTTCGCGCCCAATTCGGTCAGCACCCGCGCCACGCAATCCACCCACACCATCTCCTGCAGCCGGTGCACCGGCAGCTCCACCGGTCGCCCGGTGGTCCCGGAAGAACTGACAACGTCGGTGAAGTCGCCGTACTCCATCAGTTCGTCCCAATGATTGGACAGATCCTGCTTGCGGATCACCGGCACCCGATGGTACTCGCCGTCGCGCAGCCATTGCATGATCTGGCTTGGCTCCACGCCCCAATGGCGCGGGTAGAACGGGCGCAGCGATGCCTGCTCGACGACGCGAGCAATCCTTGCGACAGGCAACATGGTTCGTTTCCTCGTTGGAGTTGCAATCAAACGCCGGCCCCGCGGCCGGCCACGACGCCGCAGCGGCCGCTAAGTCATGGCGGGCCCCAAGCGGCTGTTCAGATAACGCTCGCTGGCGCGGCGCAGCGGCGTCGGCACGCAGGCCAGCCACTGGTTGAAATGGATGCCGAGCAGGGTGTTGTTGCCGGCCCGGCTGGCCACGGCCGCGGCCAGCGTGGGGAACTGAAGGTTGTCGGGCTTGAGATCGCTGGGCTCGGCCTGGGAAAACGCGTCGCCGCAGCCGCTCCAATCGCAGACCGCGCCCTGCCCCAGGCCGAAGCCGCGCTCCAGGCCGGCCGCGCGCAAGCGCGCCTGCTGCTGGCGGAAGCCCGAGCGGTCGAAGATATAGCTGTCGATACTGCACCTTTGCCCACCCAGCCTTACCTGGGTGACCGCATGGAACAGTCTGGCAGGCAGGCAGAACAGCACCGGGGCCGGCACCGCGTGGCGCAGGATGCGCTTGTCCAGCGCGACGAAGCGCAGGCTGGCTTCGAAGCCGGCGCCGCGCAGCAGCGCGCACAGCAGGTCGGCTTGGGCGTTGCAATGCCCCCGTCCCAGGATAAGCGTCTGCTCCGGCGTCACGCTTTCGAAACCGGTGGTGAAGCCGAAGCGCACCTGGTCGCGCACATAGTCGTGCAGGGCGACGCAGTACTCGCGGTCGTCGGTCGGCAGGGCCTGGCGGCGCACCATCTCCAACACGCCGGCTATCGTGTTCCCGCTCATGCCCATGCCCTCCCTGCGATGGAGACGGCGCGCCGCTTGAGCAGCAAGGCCGCGGCGGCCAGCAGCGCCGGCAAAGACAGCAAGGCGAAGAACAGCGGCAGGCCCAAGTGAAGCTTCAGCAGCGTCGCGCCCAGCAAGGCGCCGGCGATGCCGCCGAAGCGGCCTATCCCCATCATCCACGCCACCCCGCTGGCCCGGCCCGCCGTCGGGTAGTAGGCGGCCGCCAGCGAGGGCATCGACGCCTGCGCGCCGTTCATCGCGATGCCGGCCAGGCAGATGGTCAGCGCCAGCAGGCCGTGATTATCCAGCGCCTGGCCGATGCAGAACACCAGCGCGCCGGTCAGCAGATAGGCCAGCGCCAGCACCCGGTGCGAGTCGTAGCGGTCCATCAGCCAGCCGGTCAGCGTGCTGCCCAGTAGGCCGCCGAACGGGAATAGCGCGGTCAGCAGCGCCGCCTGCCGCAAATCCATGCCGCTGTCGCTGATCAGAATCGGCAGCCAGCTGGTCAGCAGGTAGAAGATCAGCAAACCCATGAAATAAGCCGCCGCCAACAGCAGCGTGCCGGCGCGGTAGTCGGCGGACCAAACCAGCCGCAAGCCGTGCGTCCGGTCTTCCTCGCGCAGCACCAGCCTGTCGCCGTCGCCCAGCCTCACGCCGGGCAGCAACTGTTTCAGAATGCGGCGGGCTTCGCCGTCTCTGCCGCGCAGCAACAGGAAGCGCAGCGACTCCGGCAGCAGCAGCCACATCGCCGGCAGCAGCAGCAAGGGGGCGACGCCGCCCAGCAGCAGCACGCTGCGCCAGCCGGCGTGCGGCACCAGCCACGAAGCCAGCAGCCCGCCGCAAGCCGCGCCCAGCGGAAAGCCGCAGAACATGGCGCTGACGATGAAGGCCCGACGCGGCTCCGGAGCGTATTCGGACATCAGCGTCACCGCGTTGGCCATCGCCGCGCCCAGGCCCAGCCCGGTGGCGAAGCGCAGCCAGGCCAGCGCCGGCAAGTCGGCTGCGCCGGCCGCCGCGACGCTCATCGCGCCGAACAGCAGCACCGCCCCCAGCAGCACGCGCTTGCGGCCGATCCGGTCGGCCAGCGGCCCCGCCAGCAGCGCGCCGGCGGCCAGCCCCCACAGCGCGGCGCTCATCACCGGCCCCAGCTGGGTGCGCGCCACGCCCCAGTCGCGGATCACGGCCGGCGCGATGTAACCGATGGCGGCGGTATCGAAGCCGTCGCACAGCACGATCAGGAAACAGAGGATCAGGATGCGCCATTGCCGCGCGGAAAAACGCTCGCGATTGATCAACTCGCCGACATCCAGTTGCTTGGCCGACATCGATTCCGCTCTCATATAATTTAAATTCATAAAAATATATTGATTTCAAATATATGGTGCGCAACAATGCCCGCCGAAGTCAAACGAAATATTCATTTTGGGAATAATTTAATTATCTATTTCCTTACGTCATTGATGCCGATCCAACCATAACCCAACCAGGACGCGGCCTCCCGCGCAGCTCCTCCATGTCGCCAACAGGAAACAGACCATTTGAAAACCATATCGGCATCCTGACGGCCCCGGAACCGCGGCGCGCCGAACTGAAACCCATCGCCCTGGTCTGCGATGGCGAATGCCTGGGCCGGCGCCTGGATCTTTCCAGCCATCCGCTGGCCGGCTGGCTGTCTCGGCAACGCCGCAGCGGCTGGCTGCTGGAATCGATGCTGCCCGAGATCCGCCTGCTGGCGATGCTATTGGCGGCCCGCCGCCCGCGGGCCAGGCCGACGCCGCCCCAACTGAGCGACGAGGCAGACTGGCTGGCCGCCCGCATCTATCTGCTGCGGCTGGAGAAAGTGGAAATGGCGGAAACGGAAAACGACGTTCTGGCGCGGGCCAACGATAGGCTGCGCGAATTGTGCGGCGCCGGCGCGCCCCAGGCGGCCGCCTGCGCCGCCGTCTCTCCGCAGCCTGTCTGGCTGCTGGCCGGCTGGGCGCCGTTCCAACAGGCAGTGCGGGATGTTGGCTCCGCCGCCGCGATGGCGGCCAACAGCCGCCGCTTGCGCCCGCAATGCCGGCAGCGGCTGGACGCGCTGTTGCCCTTGCTGCGGGCCGGCGCCGGCCGCTCAGGCCTCCAGCCGCGATAGGCCGGGCAAGGTCGCAAAGCTGCTGTCGCGCACCGTCTGCACAAAGTCCTGCATGTATGCCCGCTCGGCGTCCGCCTCGCGCAACGCCGCGTACAGCTGGCTGTAAAGACCATGCTCGCCGACCCGGCGCGCCACCACGTAGCCGCGCTCCAGATACGGCTGCACCGCCCAGTACGGCAGCGCCGCCACCCCGCGGCGGCTGGCCACCAGCTGAATGATGGCGATGGTCAGCTCGGCGGTGCGACGCGCCGGATTGACGCCGGCTGGCATCAGCACCTTGCGCAGCAGATCCAGCATCTCGTCCGCCACCGGGTAATGGATCAGCGTTTCGCCGGCGAAATCCTCCGCCTGCCACACCGCTTTCGCCGCCAATGGATGCTCGCGCGCGGCGATGCCCACCATCTCATAGGAAAACAGTGCCAGATGGGCGATGCCCGTCTGCGGCTCCGCCTCCGACACGATGGCGAGATCGGCGCGGTCGCTGAGCAGCAAGCCGACGGGATCGGCATGGAAGCCGGACACGATGTCCAGCTCCACCGCCGGCCAGTGCTGGCGGAACTGGTCCATCGCCGGCATCAGCCAGTCGAAGCAAGTGTGGCATTCCACCGCCACCCTGACTTCGCCCGCCTCTCCCTGGCGGATGCGCGCCAGATCGCGCTCTGCCGCCGCCACCTTGGCCAGCAGATCGCGCGCCAGCAGCAACAGCCGCTCGCCGGCCGGCGTAAAGCGCAGGGGCTGGGTCTTGCGTTCGAACAGCGTCAAGCCGTAGGCCGCCTCCAGCTGCTTCAACTGGTGCGACAGCGCGGACTGCGTCAGATACAGGCGCTGCGCCGCCTGCGACACGCTGCCGGTTTCAGCCAGCGCCATCAGGCTTTTCAGATGCCTTAGCTCCAGCAGGCTCATCATCGATTCCATTCATGTTGAACAGCAAAATAATGAGTTTGAATCATACAGCACAATGACGGATGCTGGATTGATCCAGATAGCCGGAAGCAACAGCATGCGCATCACCACCCATCTCCTTGGTTTTCCCCGCATTGGCGCCAAACGCGAACTGAAAACGCTGTTGGAAAACCACTGGCAAGGCGAAATTGACGAAGCCGGCCTGCTGCAAGGCGCGAAAGAGCTGCGGCAAAAGCACTGGCTGCTGCAAAAGGGCGCCGGCGTCGCGCTCAGCCCGGTAGGCGACTTCTCCTTGTACGACCATGTGCTGGATGCCCAGCTGTTGGTCGGCGCCGCGCCGCCGCGCTTCGGCTTCAATCCCGCCGCGCTGACCACGGCGCAGTACTTCCAGCTCGCGCGCGGCGCGCAGGACCAGCCCCCCTTGGAAATGAACAAATGGTTCGATACCAACTACCACTATCTGGTGCCGGAATGGCAGGCGGATACCGCATTCCGCGCTCAGCCCGACCGCCTGCTGTCCCAGCTGCGCGAAGCCCAGGCGCTGGGCGTGGCCGCCAAGCCGGTGCTGTTGGGCCCCTTGACCCTGTTGTGGCTGGGCAAGGTCAAGGGCGAGCCCTTCGACAAGCTGTCGCTGCTGCCCGGCCTGATCGCCGCCTACCGCCAACTGCTGTCATCCTTGCGCGTCGCGGGCGCCGCCTGGGTACAGATCGACGAACCGATTCTGGCGCTGGATCTGGAGCCTGCCTGGCTAGCGGCGCTGCGGCCGGCCTATGAGCAACTGAGCCAGGACGCCCCCAAACTGCTGCTGGCCAGCTACTTCGGCAGCGTGGCCGAGCATGCGCCGCTGCTGAAGACGCTGCCGGTGGCCGGCCTGCACCTTGACCTGGCGCGCGCGCCGGAACAGATCGATGCCTTCATCGACGCCTACCCAGCCGACAAGGTGTTGTCCGCCGGCGTCATCGATGGCCGCAATATCTGGCGCGCCGATCTTTCCGCGCGGCTGGAGCAACTGGCGCCGCTGGCCGAGCGCCTGGGCGAGCGGCTGTGGCTGGGCCCCAGCTGCTCGCTGCTGCACTGCCCTTTCGACGCCGCGGCGGAAACCTCGCTGGACGCCGAACTGAAAAACTGGCTGGCCTTCTCCGTGCAAAAGCTGAACGAGCTGAAAACGCTGAAACGCGGCCTGGAGCAGGGGCGCGCCGCCATCGCCAACGAGCTGGCCGGCAGCGACTTCGCCCGGGCGCAGCGACGCGGCAGTCCGCGCATCCATCATCCCGCCGTGGCCCAGCGGCTGGCCGCGCTGCCGGCCGACGGCTATCGCCGCGCCAGCCCCTATCCGGTGCGCGCGGCGCGGCAACAGGCCTGGCTCAAACTGCCGCCGCTGCCCGCCACCACCATAGGCTCCTTTCCGCAGACGCAGGCCATCCGCGCCAGCCGCGCCGCGTTCAAGCAGGGCGATCTGTCCGCCGACGACTACCGGCTAGCGATGGAGAAGGAAATCGAACTGGCGATCCGCCGCCAGGAGAAGCTGGGGCTGGACGTGCTGGTGCACGGAGAAGCCGAGCGCAACGATATGGTGGAATACTTCGGCGAACAGCTGGCCGGCTTCGCCTTCACCGCAGGCGGCTGGGTGCAGAGCTACGGCAGCCGCTGCGTCAAACCGCCGCTGCTATTCGGCGACGTCAGCCGGCCTGGCCCGATGACCGTGGACTGGGCGCGCTATGCGCAGAGCCTCACGCCCAAGCCGGTAAAAGGCATGCTGACCGGCCCGATCACCCTGCTGCAATGGAGTTTTGTGCGCGACGACTTGCCGCGCGGCGAAGTCTGCCGGCAGATCGCGCTGGCATTGAACGACGAGGTGCGCGACCTGGAAGCCGCCGGCATCCGCGTGATCCAGATCGACGAGCCGGCCCTGCGCGAAGGCCTGCCGCTGAAACACGCCGAGCGCGACGGCTATCTGGCCTGGGCCGGCGAGGCATTCCGCCTGTCCTGCCAGGGCGTGGACGACGCGACGCAGATCCACACGCATATGTGTTACTCGACATTCGGCGACATCCTGCCGGCCATCGCCGATCTGGACGCGGATGTGCTGACAGTCGAAACCGCGCGCTCGGACATGGCGCTGCTGGCCGACTTGGGCCGCTTCCATTACCGCAACGCCATCGGCCCCGGCGTCTACGACATCCACAGTCCGCGCGTGCCCAGCGCGGACGAAATCCGTGCGCGACTCCAGCTGGCGTTGCGGGTCATCCCGGCCGAGCGGCTTTGGATCAATCCCGATTGCGGCCTGAAGACGCGCGGCTGGCCGGAGGCGGAGGCCGCCTTGAGCGCGATGGTGAAGGTGGGACGAGAGCTGCGCGAGAAACTGGCGCAAAGCGCTTGAGCCGCAAATGAAGACGCCCCGGCAAGGCGGGGCGTCGGACTGGGATAAGGGGCGGGTTCGGGGCTCACGGGTCCAGCATCCCCGGCGTCAGCATCAGCTTCAGCCTGACCTGTTCGATGCCATGGCGCTCACGGTGATTCAACCACCACACCGAACCCTTCTTGACGCTCCACATCTGCTGCTGCTCCGCCAACAGCCTAGCCGCCAGCCAGCCGATGTAAGGCTGATGCCCCGCCACCACCACGGTGCCGCCGGCCTCCGGCCAACCTACCGCGCGCAGCACATCGTCCACCTCCACGCCCGGGTTCAGTTCTGGCAAAACGGTGTAGCTCTTGGCCAGGTAGGCCGCAGTCTGCTGCGAACGCACCGCTTCCGAAGCCAGCAGCACGTAATGCTCCGGCAAACGGTTGCGCAGCCAGGACGCCATGCGGCTGGCCTGCTGCTGCCCGCGCCGGGTCAGCGCGCGCGCCAAATCGTCAACGCCTTCCTCGGCCTCGGCGTGGCGCCATAAAATCAAATCCATATCATTCTCCTTGTTATCCGCCCTGCTGGTCATCAAGCCAAGCCGGGCGCGCCCTGCATGCTAACCGAGGTGCACCCAGCGCACCAGCCATGGCAGCAGCATCGCGGTGAAAACGCCATTCAAACCCATCGCCAACCCGGCAAACGCCCCTGCGGCCTCGGACAAATGGAAGACTCTTGCCGTGCCGATGCCGTGGGCGCTGACGCCGGTGGCTACCCCCAGCAACATGTCGTCGTGCCAGCCCAGCAGCGCAAACAGCGGCGGCGCGATGACTGCCCCGACAATCCCCGACACGATGACGAACATCGCCGCCAGCTCCGGCACGCCGCCCAGGCTGCCGGCCAGGCTCATCGCGATCGGCGTGGTCACCGCCCGCGTAGCCAGCGACACCAGCACCGGCGCATCCAGTCCCAGCCACCAACCCAGTCCGGCCGCGCTGAGCATGCCGGTCAGCCCGCCGACGCAGATGCTGACCGAGAGCGGCATGAGAGCGCGCTTCAAGCGCGACAGATTGCCGTACAAGGGCACCGCCAGCGCCACCGTGGCCGGTCCCAGCATCAGCTGGATGAAACGGGCGCCATTCATGTACTGCTGATAACTGCTGCCGCTGAGCCATAACCAACCCAGCACCAGCAACACGCCCAGCAGCACCGGATTGGACAGCGGGTGGCCATCGCAGCGGCGGTTGGCGGCCAGCGCCAAACGATACGCCAGCAACGTGACAAATATGCCTGTGAGCGGCGAATCGAGCACGGTTTGGCTAATGGCTCCGCTCATTGGAGCCTCCGCCGCAGCAACAGTTTCAACACCGCGCCGGTAACCAAGAGCGTGATGACCGAAGAAGCCAGCAGAATCAGCGCCAGTTGCCAGCCATGAACGCGCAGCAAGGGCGCATAAGCCATCAGGGCGCCGCCCGCCGGAATGAACAGCAGCGACATGTGGCCGAGAAAACGCGGCGTCTCGCGCTGCAGCATGGCCGGCACGCCGCGGCGCAGCCACAAAGCCGCGAACAGCAGCAACAGCCCCAACACCGGCCCTGGCAAGGGCCAGCCCAAAGCGCGCGTCAACACTTCGCCCAATAACTGAAAACCCAGCAAACACAACATCAGATCCAGCATCGTTCGCCTCCCTTCTGCGCCTCATGATAAAGGCAAGAGATTGGCGGCGCATACCGCCACAGGCGACAAGCCGCAACGGCTTTTGGCATAATGCGCGCCATGGTTAACAATGCCCTGTGGCGCCCCGCGCCGCCCGTCCTGCCCGATTCGGTGCTGGACTGTCTGACCGAACCCGGCTCATTGAGCCTGCGCCTGCAAGCCAGCGGCCGCCGCTTTGCCGTGCGCGTGCTGCAGCAAGGCGTCAACCAGACGCTGCAGGATGAGGCCGACGCGCTGGATGCCGCGCCGCATTCGCCGGCATACGCCCGGCACGTGCTGTTGACGCTGGACGATATCCCAGTGGTGTACGCGCGCAGCGTGGCGCGCCCCGGCTGCCCGCACTGGCTGCCGGTGCTGGAGCGCGGCAGCCGCTCGCTGGGACTGACGCTGTTCGGCGAACTGCCGGAACTGCGCCGCGACCCTTTGCGCTATGGCTTGCTGGATGCCAGCCATCCACTGGCAGCCGCCGCGGCGCAGACGCAAACCGCGGCATGCTACCCCGCGCGGCGCTGCCGCTTCCTGCTGCACGGCTCGCCGCTGCTGCTGACCGAACTGTTTTTGCCCGCCTTGAAGGATTTGCTGTGATTTCGTCCGCCCGGATCCGCGACCGATACGAGAACTACCGCCAACTGATGCGCTGGGACAAGCCTATCGGCACGCTGCTCTTGCTGTGGCCCACGCTATGGGCGCTGTGGCTGGCCACGGACGGCAGGCCGCATCTGCCCATCGTCGCCATCTTCTGCCTCGGCACCTTCCTGATGCGCTCGGCCGGCTGCGTGATCAACGACTACGCCGACCGCGACTTCGACGCCCACGTGGCGCGCACCAGCCAGCGGCCTTTCGCCCGCGGCGCGGTCAGCCAGAAAGAGGCGCTGTTCCTGGCCGCCTTCCTGGCCCTGCTGTCCTTCCTGCTGGTGCTGCCCTTGAACACCCTGACCAAACTGCTCAGCGTGCCGGCCCTGCTGGTGGCGGCCAGCTATCCGTTCACCAAGCGCTTCTTCCCGATGCCCCAGGCCTATCTGGGCATTGCTTTCTCCTTCGGCATTCCCATGGGCTTCGCCGCCGAAACCGGCGCGGTGCCGGCGCTGGCCTGGCTGCTTCTGCTGGCCAACCTGTTCTGGGTCATCGCCTACGACACCGCCTACGCCATGGCGGACAAGCCGGACGACCTGAAGCTGGGCATCAAGACCTCCGCCATCACGCTGGGCGATTACGATGTCGCCGGCATCATGGCCTGCCACGCCGTTTTCCTGGCGCTGATGGCCGGCATCGGACTGCATCTGGCGCTGGCCTGGCCGTATTTCCTGGGGCTGGCGGCGGCCGCCGCGCTGATGGCGCTGCAGTACCGCGACATCCAGCACCGCGATCGCGCCAAATGCTTCAAGGCCTTCCTCGACAACAACCGCGTGGGGGCAGTCGTGTTCGCAGGCTTGGCGCTGAGCTACTTAGTGTAAATGGGTAAAATATGCCATTTACAATAAATTACCCTTGCATCAACCATATCTCATGAACTTCCCATCGCTTCCCTGCTCTGAACAAGGTCGGGCACTGCCCGATGGCAAAACACGCCAATACCAATAAGTCACACAGGAAGGTGAACATCATGAAAAAACTGATGGCTGCTCTGATCGCTGCTGCTTTCGCTGGTTCCGCTTTCGCCGCCCCGGCCGCTTCCGCCCCGGCCGCTGAAAAGAAGATGGAACACAAGGCTGAACACAAGGCTGAACACAAGAAGTCGCACCACAAGAAGACGCACAAGAAGCACGCGTCCGGCGCGGCTCATGAAAAGCACAAGGCTGGCCATAAGGCTGCTTCCGCCGCCAAGTAAGCCTTGCTGCCATGAAAAAAGCTCCCTCGCGGGAGCCATGCCGCCCACTCCAGCGAGTGGGCGGCATTTTTAATACGCGGGGCAGGCTCAGCATCCTGATCAGGCAAATCGGTCATGTATTGCAGAAAACCGTCTTACCGCGCCCAGACCATACGATTTCGATTTTCCAAACCCAAAGCATGACGGCGCAAACGCTATACAGATGCCGCAGCCTTTCAAAATGAAAAAGCCCGCGATCATCGCGGGCCGGCCTCAATAAGGATTGATTTCAAACCGCTTCGACATTGTTGTGCACTTCGCTGTCTCGCAGCACCACCTGCGCCCAGACCACGGAATCCAGGTAGTACTGATTGACCATGTCGATATCGAGACTCAGCACCTTGGCATGCGCTTCGATCTGCACATTGTCGCCATGCTCGCAGGCCAGCGCCAGCGCCAGATGCGGGGCGAAGATGCCCTTTTGCTCGATCACCGCCTCGCGAACGGTCAGCGGCAATTCCAGCGGGTCCAGCACATCCGGAAACGGAATGTTCAGCAGCACGTCCAGCAATGAAAACATCCCGGTCAGGAATAGGTGCTCCGCCTCCAGCTTGTTGCCGCGGTAGCTGCCGAGCTTTTCCATGAAGCGGGCGCGGATCAGCGATTTCTCCAGCAGCGCGATGGCGTTGCCATCCTCTTTGCGCGAGGTGAACAGCAGCATGGACAGCCACTTGAACATGGTCTCCCGGCCCAACAGCAGCAAGGTTTCCTCTATGGTCTGCACCTTGCGCGCCAGGCCATGGATAGGCGAGTTGATGAAGCGCAGCAGCTTGAACAGCAGCACCGAGTCCAGC
The DNA here is from genome assembly GCF_016428945.1 of Chromobacterium sp. ASV23. NCBI lineage: Bacteria > Pseudomonadati > Pseudomonadota > Betaproteobacteria > Neisseriales > Chromobacteriaceae > Chromobacterium > Chromobacterium sp. ASV23. Next base: position 85,883 of record NZ_JAELTR010000002.1, on the reverse strand, counting down.
TTGAACTGCGCTTCCACCTCCTTGGCCTCGGCATTGGCGCGCAGCAGCCGCATGATCTGCAGGACGCGGGTCTGGCTATTGTCCACCTTGCCGCCTTCCAGCGAATGCGCGGTGCTGACGAACGGCCCGTGGAACAGGGCGAAGCGATTGTGCCCCGGCGCGCGCAGGCAAACATCCAGGTCTTCGGCGGTGCCGACATTGCGGGCTATCCAGCGCACAGCCGGATAGCGCTTGGGCAGCTGGTCGAGAATCGGCGCCAATACTCGGGTGGACGGGCCGGCGAAATCCAGCACCATGTAGTCCATGCGGCCAAACAGATCAGCCTGCAGACCGGGCGTCAGTATGGTCTGGTCGTAGGCTGCCGGCTCCAGCGCGAAGCGCAGGCCCAGCTTTTGCAGATCGTCCAGCTGACCCAGCATGAACTCGGACACTTCCATGCCCGGCACCGCCTCCAGCACGAAAATCACGCTGCCGGCCGGCATGCTGCGCAGCAGCGGTTCGTCCAGCGAGGTCATCGCGATATGGACGAAGGCGCGGCGGTAGGCCAGCAGGCGGAAGATGTCCATATTGTGCAGCGTCGACAGCAGCAGCCGGTCAAACTCCTGCTGCTTGCCGGCCTCGATGTTGCGCTTGCCTTGGCGGACGAAGAAATCATAGGCCACCACCCGGCGCTGCTTGTCCATCACCGGCTGGTGCGAAACAAAGCCCAGCGTCGCCGGCAGTTCCTCCGCCGGCAATTCCGGCGGCAGCTCCAGCATCGTAGTGTCAGACATGTCTGGCGACGAAGGCGGGCGCGTTTCTTCTACAGTGGTCTTTTTAAGCCGTCCAGTCAGGCCATCGATCAGGCTTTTCAGCATGTTGGGATCCTATGTTGCACCGGCCGCCTCCCCCGCAAACCGGTATCCAGATAGAATTCTAGCCGATGCGACCGGCAATTCTCGGGGTTTCCACTCGCACGTCGCCGCACTGCGCGCGGTGGCGCAAGGCGTGGTCGATCAGCACCAGCGCCAGCATCGCCTCGGCGATGGGCGTGGCGCGGATGCCCACGCAAGGATCATGGCGGCCATGGGTTTCCATCAGGATGGGCTCGCCCTGTTTATTGATGGAGCGGCGCGGCTGGGCGATGGAAGACGTCGGCTTGATGGCGATGGACACATCGATCTGCTGGCCGGTGGAAATGCCACCCAGCACGCCGCCGGCGTGGTTGCTGGCGAAGCCCTCGGGCGTCAGCTCATCGCCATGCTCGCTGCCTTTCTGCGTCACGCAGCCGAAACCGGCGCCGATCTCCACGCCCTTGACCGCATTGATGCTCATCATGGCGTAAGCGATGTCGGCGTCCAGCCGGTCGAACACCGGCTCGCCCCAGCCCACCGGCACATTGTCCGCCACCACGCGCAGCCGCGCGCCGATGGAGTCCAGGCTCTTGCGGATGGAGTCCATGTATTCCTCCAGCCGCGGCACCACGTCCGGGTCGGCGCTGAAGAAGGGGTTCTGCCCCACATGCTCCCAGCCCTTGAACGGCATCTGCACTTCGCCGATCTGCGTCATGTGGCCGCGAATCACGATGCCGTATTTCTCGTGCAGCCACTTTTTGGCGATGGCGCCGGCCGCCACGCGCACCGCCGTCTCGCGCGCTGACGAGCGGCCGCCGCCGCGCGGATCGCGGGTGCCATATTTGTGCCAGTAGCAGTAGTCGGCGTGGCCGGGACGGAAGGTGTCGGCGATATTGCCGTAGTCCTTGCTGCGCTGGTCGGTATTGCGGATCAACAGCGCGATCGGCGTGCCGGTGGTCTTGCCTTCGTACACGCCGGACAGGATTTCCACGGTATCCGGCTCGCGGCGCTGGGTGACGTGGCGGCTGGTGCCGGGCTTGCGGCGGTCCAGTTCCAGCTGGATATCAGCCTCGGTCAGCGCCAAGCCGGGCGGGCAGCCGTCCACCACGCAGCCTATGGCCGGCCCATGGCTTTCGCCAAAAGAAGTAACGGTAAACAATCGACCCATGCTGCTGCCTGACATCTGCGATCCCCTGCTGTTTTCGTCTATGCGATCGATTCTAGCATGAGCGATCAGGCGAACTCGCGTCGATACGCGGCCGGCGTCATCAAGAAACGCTGCTTGAACACGCGGTGAAAATAATTGACATCCACATAGCCGCAGCGCGCCGCCACTGCGGGCAAGGCAAGCTGGCCTTGCCGCAACAAGGCCTTGGCCAGATCCAGCCGCGCCTGGGCCAGAAACTCGCAGAAACCGTGTCCCAGATGCTGGCGGAACAGGCGCGACAGATGCGTGGTGGAGATGCCGAAGCGCAGGGCCACGTCCTCGCGCGTCAGGGGCGCGTACAGGTGCTCGCTGATATACAGGCAGATGGCGCGGAACTGGTTGCCGCCTTGTTGCCAATGACTGTCGCGCGCTTCATCGTACAGTGTCTGCAGCAAGGCCAGCAGCGCCTGCCCCTGCAGCCGCAGCACCTCCGGGGAGGCGCCATCGCGGCACAGCCCGGCCAGCACATCCAGCATGCCATTCAGGCTGCCGCGCTGCGCCAGCACCATGCTTTCCTTGTGCGTGCTGATCACGCCCTGCGGACCGGAACGCACCAGGCTGAAACCGATCCTGGCGTAATCGAACAGGATGTGCAGCACTTCTCCGTTGGCGCACCAGTTGGGCAGCGTCCAGTGCTCCGCCGGAATGAACAGGGCCTCCTGCGCCGAAAGGCAGCCGTTCTCACAGCCCTCGTGGCCGTAGTGGTAGCGATTGGACAGCACCAGCTCCAAGCGCGGGAAGTGCACCTGATAAGCCCCGGCCGGCACATGCTTGCCAGCCGGAGCGTGGCACAGCCGCCTCAGCGTAGACGGCCAGCTCAGGCGAAACGAAGAAGGCGACGCCATGCTTTTACATTCATTCCTCACACTCCTTGCCGCACACGCTAACACAGGGTGGACGGCGGGCAAAACGCGCGGTAGGCCAGCGCCAGCCGGCCGGCCTTAGCCTCGCAGCGCGTGCCGGGCAGCAACAGCGCGCTTTGTCCCTGCGCCAATTCGATCTCGCCCTCGGCATGCCGCACCTGCAGGCTGCCATCGACCACCAGCAACACTTCCGGTCCGCCGGCCCGCCAGGAGGCGGCCTCCCCTTCTCCCAACAGCAGCTGGTCCAGCGCGAAATATTCGCCGCCGCAACGCGGATACGGCTGCAGGCCGCAGCCGTCCGGCGCGGATATCACGCGCGGCCGCGCCGCGGCACCCTCCATGACTTCCAGCAAGGCCTCCACGTCCACCGGCTTGTCGGTCAGGCCCGCGCGCAATACATTATCCGAGTTCGCCATCAGCTCGACATTGCGTCCATGCAAATAAGCGTGCGGCAGGCGCGCCGGCTGGAAGATGGCCTCGCCCGGCCGCAGCCCCACCAGATTGAGCAGATAGCAGCCGAACACGCCGCGGTCCTCGCGCCGCGCATCGGCCAGCCGCGCGGCCCAATGATCGGGGTCGTCCGGCCCGGCAGGCGGCTGCCGCGCCAGCCGTTGCCACAGTGACGCCAGCAACGCTGTCACCTCCGGCTGCGGCAGGCGCAACAGATGACGGTACAGGCTGGCGCCGCCCTCCTCGGCCAGACGCTGCCGCAACGGCGCCCACTCCGGCTGGCGCGCCAGCAGCGCGTCGATTTCCGCGTCCGCGCGCATGCCGTGCAGTAGCCAGAACGGCGACAGCGCCACCATCATCTCCGGCTTGGGAAACGGATCGCGGTAATGGCGCCGGCGGTCGTGCGCGGCCAGGCCGGCGGCATTGTCGCGGGCAAAACCGGCGCGCGCCTGCTCCGCGTCCGGATGCACCTGGATGGACAACGGCGCGTCCACATCGAGCACCTTGAGCAGAAACGGCAGCCGATCGCCATGTCTGGCGCGCACGTCCATCCCCAGGAAACGCTCGGGCTGATGGGCGATGGCGTAGTGCAGCGGTTGCGGTCCGTGCGCCGTCATGATCACCGACGGCGCATCCTCGTGCGCGCCCAGCCACCACTCGGCCACCCGCTCGGCGTCTTCCGCCGGCCAGTTCAGCAAGCGCGGAATGAAGCGGCGGCCTCCCCAGGCATAATGCTGGGCCAGCCCGTGCAGCGGATAGGCGCTCATGCCGCGCCCTCCAGCCGCGCCTGCAGCAGCGTCAGCAGCCGTTGCGGATCGGATGCCTCGCGCAGCTGGCGGCGGAAGTCCTCGTGCATGACCAGCCGCGCCAGACGCGAGAAGAATTTCAGATGCTCGGCCCCGGCATCGCTGGCATTGAAGGCGATCAGCAGCACCATGTCCACCGGCTGGCCATCGCTGGCGCCCCAGTCCACCGGCTGTTGCAGCTTGGCCAGGCACAGAGTGGGATGCAGCACATGCTTGGATTTGGCGTGCGGAATGGCAAAGCCGTGCCCGAGGCCGGTGGAGTAAGCCTGCTCGCGCAGCCACAAGTCCTCCTCCATGCCGTAACGGTCATCGCAGCGTTCCAGCAGCCACAGCCGGTCGACCAGCCCCTTGATCGCGGCCGCCTTGCTGCGCCAGGCCATGCTCGGCAGCAGGCATTCCGCGGTCAGCATCGGCAGCTTGCCGCGCGCGCCGTGCGCCTCCACCAGCGCGCGCACCGCCGCGCCGTCTTCGCAGCTCAGCGCCTGTTGCAGCAAGCCGCGGCACTCGCCGGCATCGAGTTCGCGCAGCCTGCGCCGGCATGCCTGCAGAGACGGCGCGCTCATGCTCAGCTCGTCCAGTTCCATGCCCAGCAGCAGCGGCAAGGCATGCGGCGACGCCGCCACCTCGCCGCACAGGCCTATCCAGCGGCCGTGACGATGGATGGTTTTCACTGCCTGGGCGAGCGCCGACAAAAACGCCGGATGCAGGCTGTCGTACAGCGCGCCCACGCGCTCGTTGTCGCGATCCGCGGCAAACAGATACTGCGTGAGATCGTTGCTGCCCACGCTGAAGAAATCCACCTCGCGGCAAAAGGCGTCCAGCTGGAACAGCACCGACGGCACCTCCAGCATGATGCCCAACGGCACCGGCCGCGCCAGACCGAGCGCCGCGCGCTCCTCGTCCAGCACGCGGCGCGCCCAGCGCGCCTCCGCCAGCGTGGCGACCATGGGGATCATCACCTTGACCGGCCCCAGCGCGGACGCGCGCAGAATGGCCCGCAGCTGGGCGCGGAACACGGCCTCCTGGTCCGGATACATGCGGATGGCGCGATAACCCAGAAACGGGTTGCTCTCCGCCGGCGCCGGCAGGCAGCGCGCCGGCTTGTCGCCGCCGATGTCGAAGGTGCGGATGATCACCGGGCGGCCGGCCGCCAGCCGCACCACCTCGGCATAATGCTGGAACTGGCTCTCCTCGCTTGGCGGCGTGTCCGCCTCCATGAACAGCATCTCGGTGCGGAACAGGCCCACGCCGTCCGCGCCCTGGGCAAAGCCCAGTTGCGCCTCTTCGGCGGAGGCGATGTTCACGGCCAGTTCCAGGCGGCAGCCGTCGGCGCTGCGGCTCTCGCCCTGGCTGGCCTGCGCCTCGCGTTGCCGCCTGGCCTCCAGCAAGGCCGCCTCTTCGCGGTAGTAGTCCAGCACTGGCGCTGGCGGCGCGAGAAACAGCGCGCCCAACCCGGCATCGAGCACCGCCGTCCGGCCCAGACTGGCGGCGATAGCCGCGCGCGGCACGCCGGTCAGCACCGGCAGCGAGAAGGCCCGCGCCAGGATGATGGTGTGCGAGGTGAGGCCGCCGCGGCCCAGCAGCAGGCCGCGGACGCGGCTTCGGTCCAGCGCCAGCAGCTCGCTCGGCGCCAGGTCCTCGGCCCACAGCACGGCGGCGGCCGGCCATGCCGTCGCGGCCGGCGCGTCCTGCGGATGCAGATATTCGAGCAAGCCGCGGCCCACGTCGCGGATGTCGATTTCGCGTTCGCGCAGATACTCGCTGGCCGATTGGCCGAGCATGTCGCGGTAGTAGGCCACGGTGGCCGCCACCGCCGCCGCCGCGCCCAGCCCCTGCCGCAGCGCCTGACTCAAGCGGGCGTCAAAATCGGCATCGCACAAAATGGCGAGATGGGCCTGCGCGATGGCCGCGGCCTGGCCAGACTGGCGCTCCGTTTCCTGCTGCAGCCGCTGCGCCAGCGCTTCCCGCGCCTGGCGCAAGGCTTCGCGCTCATGCGGCTCGCCGCGCGAAGCCGGCAGCGCGTCAACTGCGGGAAAGAGGTAGCCGCGATGCTCGCACAACTCGCCTATCGCCACGCCCTGCCCGGCCGGCTGGCCGAAACACGGCGACGGCGACAGCTCGGCCAGCGCGCGCGGCAGGGCGCGGCTGGCGGCCGGTTCGGCCGACAGCGCCTCGTCGCAATGCGGCAAGGTGTCGCGCAGGAAGTCTTGCAATTGCTTGGCCGCCTCGGCGGCGGACTCGCCGTCTATCTCGATATCGACGATGTCGTTGAACAGGATGTCGCCGCCTATCAGGCTGAGCACGCTCTTGGCGTCCGCCAGCTGGCCGTTGCGCTGGTTGCGCCAGCGGATGGCAGCGCGGAAGCCGCCGCAGAATTCTGCGATCCGGCTGGCCGGACGGGCGTGGATGCCGTTGGGCAAGGGACAGATCAGGGTAAGACTGTGTGACATAAGACTGCTTTCTTGCTGCGCCAGCCCGCGCGGGCCAGCCGGATTTACAGAAGCGCAAACACCGCCTTGGCATCCTTCAGCACGTTCTGGATCGGCACCCGCACCACGCGCTTGTCCTCGAAGCGCTCCTCGCCCTCTATGGCGATGTCCACCGCCAACAGCACCACGTCGGCAGCCTGGATATCGCGGCTGGACAGCTCGTTCTCGATACCGATGGCGCCCTGGGTTTCCACCTTGATGTCATGCCCGAGCTGGCGCCCCAGGCTTTCCAGTTTCTCCGCGGCCATGTAAGTGTGGGCAATGCCGGTGGGGCAGGCGGTAATGGCGACGACTTTCATATTCTTTCTCCTGGCAAGACACGGTTATTCATGGGCGGGCGCGGCGGCCGGCAAGCGGTCGGCGGCGCGCGCTTTGAGCAGATTGATGGTGACGGCCACCAGCAGCACCCCGGCCGCGATGGCCAGCGCGAACATCCAGCGGTTGTCTATCACCGGCAGCACGATGGGGCCGCCGTGCGGCGCGTGGTCGCCCACGCCCCCCAGCATGGCGATCATGCCGCCCAGGGCGGAACCGGCGACGATGGTGGGGATCACCCGCAGCGGGTCGGACGCGGCAAACGGGATGGCGCCCTCGGTGATCCCTATCATCCCCATGCCCAGCGCGGCGGAGCCGGCTTCGCGTTCCTGTTCGGTCCACAGCGATTTGCGCAGCTTGGTGGCCAGGCCCAGGCCCAGCGGCGGAATGCACACGGCCACGGCGACGGCGCCCATCACTTGGTATTGCCCCTCGGCGATCATGCTGGCGCCAAAGAAGAACGCCACTTTATTGATCGGCCCGCCCATGTCGAATGCCACCATCGCCCCCAGCAGCGCGCCCAGCACCATGGCGTTGGCGCCGCCCATGGACTTGAGCCAGACGCCCAGCGTGACCATCAGATTGGCAATCGGCACGCCCAGCACCTCGAACATCAGCACGCCGATGGCCAGCGAGGACAGGATGGGAATGATCAGGATGGGCATCAGCGGCTTGAGCGCCTTGGGCGCCGGCATTTTCTTGAGTTGCTCGACCACCCAGCCGGCAAGCAAGCCCGCGATCAGCGCGCCAAGGAAGCCGGCATTGACGGTATGGGCGATCTGGCCGCCCACCATGCCGGCCACCAGGCCGGGCTTGCCGGCGCGGGCATAGGAGATGTAGCCGGCCAGCACCGGCAGCAGCAGCGCGAAGGCGCTGCCGCCGATATCGATGATCAGCTTCAGCACCGGCGCGTGGCTGAAGTCCGGCCCCTTGCCCGTCATCGGCGCCAGCGAAATGGCCAGCGCGATCAGAATCCCTCCGCTGGCGATGAAAGGGATGACGTGAGACACCCCAGTCAGCAGATACTGCTTCCATTGTTCCAGACGAGCCTGCATGTTGTTCTCCTCCGTTTGTGGATGGAACAAGGCTAACGCAGGCATGGAAGGCCGATATAGTGGCGAGATCAGCCGGATGTGGACTTTTGTGACATCGCGGCGGCGCGCCGGATCATTCTCACAAGACAAATCCGCCAAAAAACAAAACGCCGGCTGGGCCGGCGTCAAAACAGATGCGAGCGCTAGGGCTCACCAGGGCAGGCTGCCGCCCTGGCGGCGATACCAGCCGGTGACGGACAGCCGTTGCTGCCTGGCCGGCAGCACCTCGTGCCAGAAACGGTCGGACAGGAACAGCACCAGCGTGCCGGCCTCCGGCTCCACGTCGATGAACTGCTGGCAGTCCTGATCCAGGTACAAGCGGATCTGGCCGCCGGCGCCGGCCGGCCAGTTTTCATTGAGATAGAACACGGTGGTCAGCGTGCGGGCGTCGTCATCCTGAAAACGGTCCAGATGCTTTTTGTAGAACGCGCCTTCCGGATATACGGCGAAGTGGGACTCCAGCTCGGCCAGGCCCAGATACAGGCCGCGGTTCACCGCCCGCATGATCTCGTCCATCGCGGCGTTATAAGCCGCGACGGCCGGCAGCTCGGCCACCTGATCCAGCCACAGCACCGAGTCGGAGCGGATTTCTGCGCGCCGCGCCTGGCCATCGGCGCGGCCGGTGGCGGCTTCGTGGAAGCGGCCTTCGTCCCATACTTGCAGGCAGGCTTGGCGCAGATTGGCGGTCAGTTCGGCCGGCAAGGCTTGGGGCAGCACGATCCAGCCTTGTTCGGCCAGCGTGTCGAGAACGGTATCAAGATCGAATTGCAGCGCGGTCATGTCGGTTTTGCTCAAAAAACGGGCTGACGCTTTCTACCACAAGCCGGGCCGCAAGGCGAATGCCGGACGTCAAGCTTTGCTGACATTTTGCGGATGCTATCATCCCTGACCACCCACACGCCTAGAGCCCAATGCCATGGAAGGACTGCTCAACTATCTGCTGGACATGCTGAACCTGCCCAAAGTGGGGCTGTCCGCCATTTTTCTGATCAGCCTGGTTTCCGCCACCCTGCTGCCGCTAGGCTCGGAACCGGCAGTCTTCGCCTACATCAAGCTCAAGCCGGACATGTTCTGGCCCGTGCTGGCCGTCGCCACGCTCGGCAACACCCTGGGCGGGATCATAGACTGGTGGATGGGCTATGGCGCCAAGCTCGCGCTGCTGCGCTATCGCCTGCGCCGCAGCCACCGCAAGCATGGCCATGCTCAGGCGGCCAGTCCATCGCCGCCCGCTGGCAAAGCACCGCTGGGCAAGCGCTACGTCCGCTGGATGCGCCTTCGGGGCGCGCCGATCTTGCTGCTTTCCTGGTTGCCGGGAATCGGCGATCCCTTGTGCACCTTGGCAGGCTGGCTGCGCATCTCGTTCTGGCCCAGCGTGTGCTACATGGCCGTCGGCAAATTCCTGCGCTACCTGCTCACCACCTCGGCGCTATTGTGGGTGCCGGACGACTTCTGGCGCGGGCTGGGCCAATTATTCTGAGCGGCCCGCTCGCAACATCAAGGGGCCGTTGACGTTTTGTGAGCGGTCGCGCCGGGATGCGTTTTGCGGCGAATCGAGGCGTTTCGCGCGCCGCATAGTCATTCTCTGCCAGCGCGGAACAACGAAGAGTCGGCGCGAAAGGCGCCCGGCCCTACGGGTTTGGCGTAGCTCAAACGCGATCCACCCACCAAACGTCAACAGCCCCTAGGCGCTGGCGATTAATAATTCTCGGCCACCTTGTCGTAGCGTCCGGCCAGCCAGTCCAGCGCCAGCGGAAAATGGTCGCGCGGCGCATCAGGGTGGGTCAGCAGCGACACGTGGTTGTAGTCGTGCAGATGGCCGGCGCGCCGCCCCAGCAGATGCAGGCGCGAGAGGTGCGGGCCGGACTCGTCCCGGAAACGGCGCACGTCCTCCGGGTGGCCGCGGCAGGGGTCGTTGACGGCGGCGAAATACAGCGTGGGCGGCATATGGCCGGCGCGCGCCGCGGCGGCGTAGTCGAAACCGTCATCGCTATCGATCCACGGTTTGGGCTGCGCCCACAGCTTGCTTTGCAGATGGCTCTTGTCGCTCTCGTCATCGGCCCCCAGCCGGATCCGCCGCGCCGGCAAATAGCCGAACACCTTGATCAACCAGCGCGAAGCGGTGTTCCACATGAAGTCCACCTCGACCAGCTTGTTGAAGTTGCGCACGCGCACGCTGCGCTTGGAGCCGAAATACACCACGCTCTCCACCTCGGCGGCGATGTCGGGAAAGCGCACAAGACAGCTCGACATATGCACGCCGCCCCAGGAGTGGGCGATCCAGTGCAGCTTCTGGCCGCCGCTTTTGCGGCGGATGAAGGCATGCAGCGCCGGCAGGTCCTCGCAGATGGTTTCGGTCTGGCCGTGGCGGCTGTGCGGACCGATCTTGGGCGTGCTCTTGCCGCGGCCGCGCAAATCCGCCACGTAGACGTCGTAGCCGGCATCGGCCAGGAAGTGCGCCAGCCCTTTGCCGGAATCGGTATAAAAGATGCGGCCGTTGGCCATCACGCCGTGCACCATCAGCACCGGCGCGCCGCCGGCGCGGCCGATGCGCTTCAGATACAAGTTCTCGCCGTCGCCCACCGGCACATAACAATCCTGCTGCAGTTTCTCCATGGCTTCCTCGCTGGGTCATGCCGTCGCCGTCTGCGCGGCGATTCAAGCAAACGCTTGATCATGACAAAGAACCCGGCAAAGCGGAAGCGTCGGCAAGACCTGCCGGCGCGGCACAGCGCCAGCCCGCAGCTGGCCCGCCTGCAGCTAGCCGGCAACGGCTGGACTGATTTCGCGGGTTTGTGGCTGAGGGCTTGATATCGGTCAAACGTCGGGCCGGCCCACTCTTGAATCCCGCGCGATCCGCCCCTATCTCCCCTATCACCACGGCGCCTGCCGTAAGCCACTGATAGGAAAGGAGAAGCAAATGAGCATGTTGCCCGCCCGCCATAGCCTGTTTGACGAATTTTTCCGCGACTTCACCCCGGGCTTCTTCATCAAGCCTTTGCACGGCGACGCGCTGCCATCGCAAATCAGGATGGATGTGAAGGAAACCGAGCAGGCTTATCTGGTGGACGCCGAGCTGCCCGGCGTCGGCAAGGAGGACATCCATGTCGAGATCGACGGCCCCTTGGTGACCATCAAAGCCGAGGTCAAACAGTTTGACGAAGCCAACCAGGATCAGCAGAAACTGCGCAGCGAGCGCTACTACGGCATGGTGTCGCGCAGCTTCCAGCTGCCGCAGGACATCGACCGCGACGCCGCCAGCGCCAAGTATGAAAATGGCGTGCTGTGCCTGACGTTGCCGAAGAAGCGCAATAGCGGCGCAGGGCAGCGCCTGCGCATCGAGTAGTCCGCCGGATATCGGCCCTGCCATGAAAAACGCGCTGGATGCCCAGCGCGTTTTTCATCGATGCAGAAATGGGATCAAGCCAGAATCTTCGACACGATCTCGTACACGTCCTTGGACAGCTCGGCCTTGGCCAGGCGCTCCAGCTCCGCGCGCATCAGCGCCTGACGGCCCGGCTCCAGCTTCTGCAGGCGACGGAAGGCGCGGGTCAGGCCGCTGGCGCCCTGCGGATTGATCGCGTCCAGCTGCAAGATGCGGTCCGCCATGAAACGGTAGCCGCTGCCGTCCACCGCATGGAAATGGAACATGTTCGCGCCGAAGGCGCCCAGCAGCGAACGCACCTTGTTCGGGTTCCGGATGCTGAACGCCGGATGCAGCAGCGCCGCCTCCACATGCTGCAGCGTGCCGGCCAGCTGGCTGCCGCCGATCAGCATGAAGAACTTGTCCATCACCAGCGCTTCGTTCTGCCAGCGCGAGGCGAAGGCGGTGAAGCACTCGTCGCGCTCCTGGCCGTCGCGGTCGCGCAGCGCCAGCAGCGCGCCCATCTGGTCGGTCATGTTATCGGCTTCGCGGCACTGCTTGGCGGCGGTTTCGGCCGGCCAGGCGTCATCCAGGCGGTTCAGCATCCACAGCGCGCGGTTCTTCAGGCTGCGCTTGCCGGAGTCCTGCGGCTTGTACTCGCGCGTGAGGTTCATCTCGTAGGCCTCGCGCCATTCGCCGCGCAGCGCCTGCGCCAACTGATCCAGCACGAAGTCGCGCACCTGATGGATCACCGCCGGATCGGCCACGTCCACCATTTCCAGGATCTCGCCCTCGGTCGGCAGCGTCAGCATCAGCGACTTGAACGACGGATCCAGGCTGTGGTCTTTCAGCACCGAGCGGAAAGCGCCGATGAACACTTCGGACAGCTTCAGCTCGCGGCCGGCGGCCACATCGGCGATCAGTTGCTTGAACAGACGTTCGGCGAAGGTCTGGCCGGCCTCCCAGCGGCAGAAGCTGTCGCTGTCGTTGGCCATCAGGAACACCAGCTGGTCGTCGCGCCAGTCGTATTCCAGCTTCACCGGCGCGGAGAAGCCGCGCAGCAAGGACGGCACCGGCTCGGCCGGGATGTCGAGGAAGGTGAAGCTCTGCTCGGCGGCCTTGATGTCCAGCACGCGCGAGGGGCCAACGGCTTCCGCCTCGCCCGCCAGTCGCAGCGGCAAGTCCTTGCCGTCCGCGCCCACCAGGCCCAGCGACAGCGGGATGTGGAAGGGCTGCTTGACGTTCTGGCCCGGCGTGGCCGGGCAGCTTTGCTTGACGGTCAGGGTGTAGCTTTGCTCGGCCGGGTTGTAGCTGGACGAGACCGACAGGCGCGGGGTGCCGGCCTGGCTGTACCATAGCGCGAACTGTTCCAGATCGGCGCCATTGGCGTCGGCCATGGCGGCGCGGAAGTCGTCGCAGGTGACGGCTTGGCCGTCATGGCGCTTGAAGTACAGGTCCATGCCCTTGCGGAAGCCTTCGCGGCCCAGCAGGGTTTCATACATCCGCACCACTTCCGCGCCCTTCTCGTACACGGTCATGGTGTAGAAGTTGTTCATCTCGATGTAGCTGTCCGGACGGATCGGGTGCGCCGTCGGGCCGGCGTCCTCGGGGAACTGCGCCATGCGCAGGCCTTTGACGTCGTCGATGCGCTTGACCGCGCGGCTGTACATGTCGGCGCTGAATTCCTGATCGCGGTAGACGGTCAGGCCTTCCTTCAGAGACAACTGGAACCAGTCGCGGCAGGTCACGCGGTTGCCAGTCCAGTTGTGGAAGTATTCGTGGCCGATCACCGCCTCGATGTCTTCGAAGTCGGTGTCAGTGGCGGTGTCCTGGCGGGCCAGCACGTACTTGGTGTTGAAGATGTTGAGGCCCTTGTTCTCCATGGCGCCCATATTGAAGTCGCCCACCGCCACGATCATATAGATGTCGAGGTCGTACTCCAGGCCGAAACGCTCCTCATCCCACTTCATGGAGTGCTTGACCGACTCCATCGCGTGGGCGGTCTTGTCCTGATCGGCCGGTTCGGTCCAGATTTCCAGTTGAACCTCGCGGCCGCGCATGGTGACGAACTTGTCCTTCAGCGCCACCAGTTTGCCTGCCACCAGCGCGAACAAATAGGCCGGCTTGCGGTACGGGTCCACCCACTTAACCCAGTGGCGCTTCTTGTCCACCATGCCCTCGCCCACCTTGTTGCCGTTGGACAGCAACACCGGATATTTCTGCTTGTCGGCCTTGATGGTGGTGGTGAACTTGGCCATCACGTCCGGACGGTCCAGGTAGTAGGTGATCTTGCGGAAGCCTTCCGGCTCGCACTGGGTGAACAGATTGCCGCTGGAAGCGTACAGGCCCATCAGGCTGGTATTGGCCGCCGGGTCGAGTTCGGTTTCGATTTCCAGGATGAAGCTGTCCGGCACCTGGGGCACGGTCAGCACATCATTGGCAAGCTGATAGCGGGTTTCGTCCAGCTTTTCGCCATCCAGCACCACGGCGATCAGCTTGGCGCTGCCGTCCAGCTTCAGTTCGCTCGCGGCGGACTGGCCATTGCGGTTGACCACCAGCCGGGAATGGACCCGGGTGAATTCATCTTCGATGTCGAACACCAGATCGACGCGGTCGATCAGAAAGGCCGGGGCCTGGTAATCCTTGCGATACTTCACTTCCGGCTGTTGGGCCATGCGTGTCTCCTTATCGTCCGGCTTGTGGCCGGCCTCATGCATAGACAGAACGGCGCCTGCTGGCGCCGCTCGTTGTTGTATCGTTTCCGCTCAGCGGCTGGCGATCCATTTGCCGCCATCCGGCAGCAGCTTCAGGCGGCAGGTGTCCTCGGCGGCAGGCTGCAGCGTCACGTCGAAGCTCATCAGCTCGTCGCGGCGGAAAGCATGCAGCTTGATCTTGTCGCCGGCCTGATAGCGGGCGATCTGTTTGTCCAGATCGACGGCGCGCAGCTTGTCCACCGCCACCACCACATCGCCGCCGGACAGGCCGGCCGCCTGCGCGGCGCCGCCATCCAGCACCTGGGCCAGCTTGACGCCGGCGGCATCGCCTGCGGTCTTGACGCCCAAGGTCAGCGGCGCGGGCTTGCCGGCGAAGGCCTCCACCACGCCGCCGCGGTCGGACGCGCCTTGCGCCGCCTCGAATTTCAATTCGACGCCCTGGCTGGCCAGCAGTTCAGCCAGCGGCAGGTCTTGCGTGGAACGCAGCGCCAGGTCGAAGAAGGGCTTGAGCTTGAGGCCGGTGGTTTCGATGGCGATCTTTTCCCACTCGTCCTCTTCCAGGCCCTTGCCGTCCGCCAGCCACTTGGCCCACAGCGCGCGCATCACGTCGTCCAGCGACTGCTTGCCCTTGCTGTCGCGGCGGATCAGCAGGTCCAGCGCCAGCGCCGCCAGCGAACCCTTGGTGTAGTAGCTGACGATGCTGTTGGGGCTGTTTTCGTCCTGGCGGTAATACTTGGTCCAGGCTTCGAAGCTGGACTGCTCCAAGGTCTGCTTCAGTCTACCGGCGCCGCGTTGCACGCCGGTGATGGTTTCGGCCAGCAGACCCAGGTAGCGCTTCTCGTCGATCAGGCCGCTGCGCACCAGCGCCAGGTCGTCGTAATACGAGGTGATGCCTTCAAACGCCCACAGCAGGCGGGTATGGCCTTCGCGGTTCAAGTCGTACGGCGTGAACGCCGCCGGCTTCATGCGCTTGACGTTCCAGCTGTGGAAGTATTCGTGGCTGATCAGGCCCAGCAGCTTCAGGTAGCCGTCGCTGATTTCCGCCGCGCCCGGCGCCGGCAAATCGTCGCGATTGGCCACCAGCGCGGTGGAGGCGCGGTGCTCCAGGCCGCCGTAGATGTCTTTGCCGACAAACAGCATGAAAACATAGCGATCGAACGGCGCCGGCTCGCCAAACAGCTTGATCTGGTATTCGCAAATTTTCCGGGTGTCTTCGGCCAAGCGCTTCAGATCGCCCTGGAAACGGCCGGATACGACGAACTCATGCGGCACGCCGCAGGCCTTGAAGCTGACTTTCTTGAAATTGCCCAGCTCCACCGGGTGATCGATCAGCTCGTCGTAGTTGGATGCCTGGTAGCGGCCGAAGCCGCTCTTCTTCTTGATGTCGGCGGCCGGCAGACTGGTGGCCACTTTCCAATCCGCATAAGACTTGCCGTCCGGCGCGTGGATGTCGACCGAGCACGGTTCGTCCTGATATCCATCTACGGCCAGGAACACGCTGGTGCCGTTGAAGAAACCGCGTTCGCCGTCCAAATAGGCGCCGCGCACCGACAGATCGAAGGCGTACACTTGATAGCGCAGCGTCAGCGCGCCCTTGGCCGGCTCGGCCTGCCAGCGGTTCTTGTCCAACTGGCGCAATGCCACCGTCTTGCCGCTGGCTTCCGCGGACAACGATACGATATGCTTTGAAAATTCACGTATCATATAACTGCCGGGAATCCACGCCGGCAGGAAAAAAACCTGGCCATTCTTGGCTGGCTGCAAAACGGTAACCGTGACTTCGAACAGGTGGGCTTCCGGCGATGCCGGCCGCAGAGTGTACTGTACTGGGATGGACTGGATCATGATCTGCCTGCATGCGTTGCAAAACGCGATGATTTTAGCATTACCGCGCCGCAAGCGCCGCCAATTGTGCCGTATTGATCCATGTCAATAAGCCTTGCCTGCATGCCAATACAATTGCATGAGTGGCAATTTGGACTGTTTACGATTGCCATGCGAGTAGTACCACGGCAAGAACATGCCGGAACGGCCAAGCCGCCCATCCAGCTGGTTGGCGGTAAATGCTTGATTTAGAATAAAGGCATTGGTCTGGATGGGAATTTGGTGCTGTCGGAAAGGCTGGCGAGCTGCTAATACAGACATCGAAGCCTATCGATACAGGTCAAGCACTTGACCCAACCATGCTGTTTCGGTTCCCGCGACGTGCCACCGCTTCATGCAGCAGATTGGGCTGCATTGAAAAAGTTCAAGTCGCTACGGTTTGTTCATGTTCTGAGTTAGCAACCTTGGAGAAAACCTTAATGGAAACGCAACCCACTTATAACTATAAGGTGGTGCGCCAATTTGCCATCATGACCGTAGTCTGGGGCATCGTCGGCATGTTGGTGGGCGTGGTCATCGCGGCCCAGCTGGTATGGCCGGAGCTCAATTTCGGGCCCTGGTTCCACTTTGGCCGCCTGCGCCCCCTGCACACCAATGCCGTCATTTTCGCCTTTGGCGGTTGCGGCCTGTTCGCCACTTCCTACTATGTGGTGCAGCGTACCTGTAACGTCCGGCTGATTTCAGACAAGCTGGCCGCCTTCACCTTCTGGGCGTGGCAACTGGTCATCGTGCTGGCCGCCATCACCCTGCCGCTGGGCCTCACCTTCGGCAAGGAGTACGCCGAGCTGGAATGGCCGATCAAGCTGCTGATCGCCGTGACCTGGGTGGTGTACGCCATCGTATTCTTCGGCACCATCGCCATCCGCAAGGTCAAGCACATCTATGTGGCCAACTGGTTCTACGGCGCCTTCATCCTGGCCGTGGCCTTGCTGCACATCGTCAACTCCGCCTTCGTGCCGGTGACGCTGTGGAAGTCCTATTCGGTGTATTCCGGCGCCGTCGACGCCATGGTGCAGTGGTGGTACGGCCACAACGCCGTGGGCTTCTTCCTGACCGCCGCCTTCCTCGGCATGATGTACTACTTCGTGCCCAAGCAGGCCGGCCGGCCGGTTTACTCCTACCGCCTGTCCGTGGTGCACTTCTGGGCGCTGATCTTCACCTATATGTGGGCCGGTCCGCACCACCTGCACTACACCGCTCTGCCTGACTGGACCCAATCCGTCGGCATGGTGTTCTCGCTGATTCTGCTGGCGCCGTCCTGGGGCGGCATGATCAACGGCATCATGACCCTGTCCGGCGCCTGGCATAAGCTGCGCACCGACCCGGTGCTGAAGTTCCTGGTGGTTTCGCTGTCGTTCTACGGCATGTCCACCTTCGAAGGCCCGATGATGTCGATCAAGACCGTCAACGCGCTGTCCCACTACACCGACTGGACCATCGGCCACGTGCACTCCGGCGCGCTGGGCTGGGTGGGCTTCATCACCATCGGCTCGATGTACTACCTGATTCCGCGCCTGTTCGGCCGCGACTCCATGTTCAGCGTCAAGCTGATCGAGGCGCACTTCTGGCTGGCCACGGTCGGCGTGGTGCTGTACATCGCCTCGATGTGGATTTCCGGCGTGACCCAGGGCCTGATGTGGCGCGCGCTGAACGCGGACGGCACGCTGACCTACGCCTTCGCCGAGTCGGTCAAGGCCAGCTACCCCTACTACTTCGTGCGCTTCCTTGGCGGCGCCCTGTACCTGTCCGGCATGCTGCTGATGGCTTACAACACCTTCCGCACCGTCTCCGCCGGCCGCGCCGTGGATGCCAAGATTCCGGCAGTCACCGCACAAGCACACTAAGGGGGCGAAAGAAAAATCATGGACAAAATCCAAAAACTGATCGAAGAACATGTCGGCTGGCTGATCGTGCTGACCCTGCTGGTGATCAGCGTGGCGGGCCTGGTGGAAATCCTGCCGCTGGCCTTCCAGAAATCCGTGACCGAGCCGGTAGCCGGCGTCAAGCCTTACACCGCGCTGCAGCTGGCCGGCCGCGACATCTATGTCCGCGAAGGCTGCTACAACTGCCACTCGCAGATGATCCGTCCCTTCCGCGCCGAAACCGAGCGTTACGGCCACTACTCGGTGGCGGGCGAGTCGGTATACGACCACCCGTTCCAGTGGGGCTCCAAGCGCACCGGCCCGGATCTGGCGCGCGTAGGCGGCCGCTACTCCGACGAATGGCACCGCGTGCACCTGACCAACCCGCGCGACGTGGTGCCGGAGTCGAACATGCCTGCCTTCCCGTGGCTGGCCAAGAATCTGGCCGATGCCGACGTGGTGCCGGCCAAGATGGAAGCGCTGCGCAAGGTGGGCGTGCCGTACTCCGACAAGGAGATCGCCGAAGCCAAGTCGCAAGTGGAGGGCAAGTCCGAACTGGATGCGCTGATCGCCTACCTGCAAGGCCTGGGCCTTGCACTGAAGAATGTACGTTGAGCCATGGACTGGGTAACGATAGGACGTTCGCTATTCACCGTGGTCTGCTTCGCGTTCTTCATCGTGGTGCTGATCATCGCCTATAGCAAACGCTCCAAGAACCGGTACGAGGAAGCGGCGAATCTGCCCTTCCTGGATGACGACAAGGCAGAGGAAGCCCCACACGACCAGGCTTCCAACGGAGCAAGAAAATGAGTCAATTCACAAGCGATTTCTGGAACATCTGGATTATCGTGATCGTGCTGGGCGGCATCATCGGCCTGACCCTGCTGGTATTCACCCAGTCCAAGACCACGGTCAAGAAGGGCGAGGAAGTCCAGACCCTGGGCCATGTGTGGGACGGCGACCTGGAGGAGTACAACAACCCGCTGCCGCGCTGGTGGATGCTGATGTTCTACATCACGCTGCTGTTCGGCATCGTGTATCTGGTGCTGTATCCGGGCCTCGGCGACTACAAGGGCGTCTTCGGCTGGAGCCAGGTAGGTCAGTACAAGGACGAGCGCGCCAAGGCCGAAGCCAAGTACCAGCCGCTGTACGACAAGTTCCTCAAGCAAGACTTGAAGGCGGTGGCGGCCGATCCGCAGGCTCAGGAAATGGGCAAACGCCTGTTCCAGACCTACTGCGTGCAGTGCCACGGCGCGGACGCCCGCGGCGCCAAGGGCTTCCCCAATCTGGTGAACCACGACTGGCTGTACGGCGGCGAGCCCGACACCATCAAGACCACCATCCTGAACGGCCGCCACGGCCAGATGCCGGCCTGGGGCGCGGTGCTGGGCGAGGAGAAGGTCAAGGATGTGGCCAACTACGTGCTGTCGCTCTCCGTCAACAAAAAGAAGTTTGACGCCGAGCGGGCCTCTCGCGGCAAGGAAACCTTCGCCACGCTGTGCTCCGCCTGCCACGGCGCGGACGGCAAGGGCAACCAGCAACTGGGCGCGCCCAACCTGACCCACCCGTCCGGCAACTGGCTGTATGGCGGCACCGAGAAGACCATCATCGAAACCGTCACCAATGGCCGCAACAATCAAATGCCGGCCTGGAAGGACTTCCTGGGCGAAGGCAAGGTCCACTTGCTGGCCGCCTACGTCTGGAGCCTGTCCAACAATCCCAAGGCGCCGCAATAAGCCTGGCTACGCCGCCTGCTCCGGCAGGCGGCGTTTTTCCTCCCCACCCACAGAGGCCTTGGCCCAGCGCATCGCAGAGGTGAGTTCAGCCAAGTCCTCTTCAGGAAAAAACAATGTCAGAGTCTCTGAAGAAGATCCCCATAAAAGTCCAGAACGCCGATAAGGACAGCGCCACCATCTCGCTGTACGAAACCCAGAAAAAGCTCTATCCCCGCTCAGTCAAGGGCCTGTTCAACAACTTCCGCATCCTGTTCGTCATCGGCACCCAGCTGCTGTACCTCGGCCTGCCCTGGCTGCAATGGAACGGCCGCCAGGCGGTGTTCTTCGATCTGATCAACCGCAAGTTTTACCTGTTTGGCCTCACCGTATGGCCGCAGGACTTCGTCTACCTCGCCGCGCTCTTGATGTGCTGCGCCTTCGGCCTGTTCACCTGGACCACCATCGCAGGACGGCTATGGTGCGGCTATTCCTGTCCGCAGACGGTGTACACCGAGATCATGCTGTGGATAGAACAATGGGTGGAGGGCGACCGCAACAAGCGCATGAAGCTGGATGCGGCGCCCATGAGCGCAACCAAGCTGCGCCTGAAAGTCACCAAGCATTTCATCATGATTGCATTCTCGCTGTGGACCGGCTTCACCCTGGTGGGCTACTTCACGCCGATACGCAGCCTGGTGGCCGCGCTTCCCACTTTTAGCTACGGCCCGTGGGAAAGCTTCTGGATGTTCTTCTACGGCGGTTTCACCTATCTGTTCGCCGGCTTCATGCGCGAGCAGGTATGCAAATACATGTGCCCATACGCCCGCTTCCAGAGCGTGATGTTCGATGCCGACACGCTGATCATTTCTTACGACGAGGCCCGCGGCGAACCGCGCGGCGCGCGCAAAAAAGGCACCGACCCGAAGGAGCAAGGGCTGGGCGACTGCATCAACTGCAGCATCTGCGTGCAGGTGTGCCCGGTGGGCATCGACATCCGCAACGGCCTGCAATACGAATGCATAGGCTGCGCCGCCTGCATCGACGCCTGCGACGACGTCATGGACAAGATGGGCTATCCGCGCGGACTGATACGCTACACCACGGAAAACGCGCTGGAAGGCAAATACCCGGAAAAGGCCATTGCCTCGCGTCTGAAACGGCCGCGCGTGGTGCTGTACAGCCTGGTGCTGCTCATCGTGTTCTGCGCCGCCGTCACCTCGCTGGCCCTGCGCAAACCCTTCAAGGTAGACATCATCCGCGACCGCGCCTCGCTGGTGCGCGAAACCGAAGAAGGCTGGCTGGAAAACAGCTACATCATCAAGATCATCAATACCACGGAACAAAATCAGCGCTTCGCCATCACAGCCAATGGCCTTCCCGGCATCAAGGTTAAAGCGGAGCAGCCAGAAACCCAGGTGCGCGCCACGGAAACCCAATCGATTACCGTGCAGGTGCAAGCCGACCCGCAATACGCGACCAAGGGCAGCCACGAAATCCATTTCGTGATCCAGTCGCTCAACAACCCCGCCCTGCGCGTGGAAGAAAAATCCAGTTTCATTGGAGAATAAACGCATGCAGCACACTGCCCACCACCCGCCCCGCCCCTGGTACAAAGAGCCCTGGCCCTGGATCCTGTTCGGCATTCCGCTGGTGTCCATCATCGTCGGCATCTTCTTCCTGGCAGCCGCCATCAAATCGGACGATGGTCTGGTCACCGACGACTATTACAAGAAGGGCAAGGCCATCAATATGGAACTGCACCGCGACAAGGTGGCGGCGCAGATGGGCTTGTCCGGCCAGCTGATGTTCGGCTCTGACGGCCGCAGCCTGCGCCTGATCACCAGCAGCAAGAGCAAGCTGCCGGATACCCTGTCGCTGCGCATGGTCCACCCGGCGCAGGACGACTTCGACCAGAGCGCCGAAATGACCATGGCCGGCCCCAACCTATACCAGGGCATCCTGGCCCAGCCGCTGGTCACCGCCAACCACTGGTATGTGCTGGTGGAGGACCACGACAAGAAATGGCGCATTCAGGGCGAATGGAAAACCGCCCAAGGCCCGATGGTGCAGCTAGGCCAACCCAAACTGGAGCCGGCGGGACACTGAGTCCAACCGTCCAGAAACGCCAACGGCCCGCGCAGCGGGCCGTTTTGCATGGCGCCGTCTCGCGGCGTCATACTCAAATGATCAAATCGGAATGGTAGCGCAGCCAGTAGGCCTCGCGGCAGGCATTGTCGAAGCTCTTGCGCATCGGTTCAATACCCGGCGATTCGCCCAAAGCCATCACTTCGTAAGTGATCCAGCACTCGGAGCAGGCCAGCTCGCTGGGATAATCGTCCACCTCGATGCCGCGGCGGATGACTACGCCGTTGTCGAAGCGGTAATCGCGCTGCCGCAAGATCACTTCGCAATCGGCCTCGCGCCAGTTCTCGCTCCGCTCCTCGCGCCCGATAATCCGTTCCGCCCCGGCCCCGCCCATGATGGCGCGGGCGTAGCCGGCCAAGGGCTCCAGCTTCATGCCGGCTCCTTGCGGATATCGGCCAGCAGCGGCTTGGCCAGACGCAGGTAATCGTCGCAGTCCAGCACCATGGAAGCATCCAGCCTGCCGGCATTGAACGCGATTTCGCCGTAACGCGCCAGCAGCTGCGGGTCCACCACCAGCCGGATGGCGGGATCAAAACTGAACGGCGGGATGGCGCCGATCACGCAGCCGGTCGCCGCCTCGGCATCCACCGCGTCCGCCAGCCTGACCTTGCGCGCGCCGACGGCGGCAGCCACTTTGGCGAAGTCCACCCGCTCGTCGCCGGGCAGCACCGCCAGCACAAACTGGCCCGGCGCATCCGCCACCCGGCACAGCATGGCCTTGGCGCCCTGCCCGACCTCGGTGCCGCGTATCTCAGCCACCTTGTGCGAATTGCCTTCGGCCGGATGTTCTATCACCCGGAAAAACGCATTTTCAGCCACCAACATTTTCCGCAAACGTTCAAACATGGTTTCCCCCCCCCGGCATCCGGCTGACTTTCGCCAATTTACATGAGGGCAAACAACGATCAAACAACTCCGTTGCCGCTCTTGTTGCTCCAGCGGACAGACCGCTACACTGAAGCCCCCCTCATCAGCGACGCACCTATGCTCAAACTCAACCTCGGCTGCGGCCATGACCAACGTCCCGGCTTCGTCAATGTGGACTCCCAAGCCGCCTGCCAGCCGGACCAAGTGGTCGATCTGGAGCATTTCCCCTGGCCCTGGGCCGACAGCTCGGTGGACGAGGTCGTGATGAGCCATGTGCTGGAACACCTTGGCGCCAGCACCGAGGTGTACCTCGGCATCATCCGGGAGCTATACCGCGTGTGCGCGGCGAATGCCCGCGTCACCATCATCGTTCCCCATCCGCGCAGCGACAATTACCTGGCCGACCCCACACACGTCCGCCCCATCACCGCGATGGGCTTGCAGATGTTCAATCAGGAGCTGAACCGCCAGAGCATGGCGGAAGGCGGGTCCAGCACGCCGCTGGGCGTCTATCTGGGCGTGGACTGGGTGATGGAATCCTCGGACGTGAAAATCCTGGAGCCTTGGGCCAGCCGCTTCAACAGCGGCCAGCTCCAGGACGGGGACATCGCCATGGCGGTACAGAACTTCTACAACGTGGTAGGCGATTGCACTTTCGTCATGCGCATCCGCAAGCCGGCCTTCGCCGGCTGACAATGGCCCCCTTACACCGGCCGCAACCGCGCCATGAAGTGACGCAGGATGGGAGGTTCGTATTCAAACGTCAGGCCCCTGACCGCGCCGGCGTGCTTTTTCACCTCGATCAGGCAGTCGGCGATGTAGTCCATGTGGTCGTTGGTGTAGACGCGGCGCGGAATGGTCAGCCGCATCAGCTCGAATGGCGATGGCTCCTGCTTGCCGGTTTGCGGATTGCGGCCCAGCAGCAGCGAGCCGATTTCCACCGCCCGCACCCCGCCTTCCAGATACAGTTCGCAGGCCAAGGCATGCGCCGGAAACTGCTCGGCTGGGATGTGCGGCAGCAATAGCCGCGCATCGACGAATACCGCGTGGCCGCCGGTAGGCGTCTGAATCGGCACTCCGCCCTCGCGCAGACGCTCGCCCAGATACGCCACCTGGCCGATGCGATAACTGAGGAAGGCGTCGTCCAGCCCTTCCTTCAGGCCTATCGCCAAGGCTTCCATATCGCGCCCGGCCAGGCCGCCATAGGTGACAAAGCCTTCCATCGGCACGCAGTTGACCTGCACCGCGCGGAACAGCGCTTCGTCTTCCTTGAAGCAGCACAGGCCGCCGATATTGACCAGGCCGTCCTTCTTGGCCGACATGGTGAACATGTCGCCGCAGTCGAACATCTCGCGCACGATGGACGCGATAGACGCGCCGGCGTAGGCCGGATCGCGCTGGCGGATGAACCAGGCGTTCTCGGCGAAACGGGCCGCGTCTATCACCACGGGAATGCCATGCGCACGCGCCAGCTCGCTGACCGCGCGGATATTCCCCATGGACACCGGCTGGCCGCCGGCGCTGTTGCAGGTGATGGTTATGATGACGGCGGCGACGTTGTCGCCTTCCGCCGCCACGATCTCGCGCAGCCGCGGCAGGTCGAAATCGCCCTTCCAGTCATAGGCGGTGCCGGTATCCAGCGCCTGCGGCGTCAGCACATTGACGGCGCGCGCGCCGGCCAGTTCGACATGCGCCTTGGTGGTGTCGAAGTGATAGTTGGACAGGAATACCGGCCGCTGCCTGCGGCAACGCTTCACCAATTCCGGAAACAGAATCTGCTCCGCGCCGCGCCCCTGGTGAGTGGGAATGGTGTGCGCATAGCCGAACACTTCGCGCACCGTATCGGCCAGGTGGTGGAAATTGCGGCTACCGGCATAGGCTTCATCGCCCATCATCAGGCCAGCCCACTGGCGGTCGGACATGGCGCCGGTGCCGCTGTCGGTCAACAGATCGATATAGACATCCTCGGCCTTCAACAGGAAGGGGTTCCATCCGGCCTCCTGCAGCGCCTGGCGGCGGTCTTCGGCGGTGGTTTGGCGGATAGTCTCCACCATTTTGATGCGGAATGGTTCAGGTATGCGTCGTGCCATGATGCGTCTCCTCGCGGCGCGCCGCCGGACGGCGCATGGTCGCGCGCGGTCGCGGCTGGCGGGCCGTCTTGCGTTTTTAACAAAGGGGTAAAAGCAGGGACGGGGAGGCTTCAGGCGTGCGGGAAATCGAACGTCAGGATGATATCGAGCGTGTACCAGTTGGGGCGCGGGCCATCGTGGAAGGTCTGCGCCAGGCAAGTTGTGATCTTCATCGCCATACCTTGCATGAGCAGTGGAATCATGGGCGCAAGCCCACAATGACCATAGCGTCATCCCATATGAATGGCAATCACATACCGTTTACAGTGTGACTATCAAGCAACACACAATGTATACAATCTTCAATGAACAAAATGCATAAAACTCATGAATCCCAGCTAAATAGCTCAGTAAAAAACATCACAAAAACAAAGTCAATGCTCTAAATATTACATGGTAATTACATTTTTCCTAAAAAAATTTTCACATCTCAACATTTACTCGATATGATCATGCGCTGCCTACAAAATACATAGGCACTCAATAAAAAACAAAAAACATCGCTTGTTGCTGGTGATGTCTCAAGTCACTCGAAGGAAACCCTTATGTCTACACAATCGCATCCCAAGGGGCTGTATCTGCTCTTTGTGACGGAGATGTGGGAGCGCTTCAGCTACTACGGCATGCGCGCCATCTTCACGCTGTACATGATCAAGGCCCTGCTGTTCGACAAGGCGCATGCGTCCGACATTTACGGCACCTATACCGGCCTGGTTTACCTGACTCCGCTGGTGGGCGGCTACATCGCCGACCGTTACTGGGGCAACCGCCGCTCCATTCTGGCTGGCGGCGTGCTGATGGCCCTCGGCCAGTTCATGCTGTTCTTCTCCGGCTCCTTGCACGAAACCAACGTCGTCGCCGCCTCCTGGCTGCTGTACGGCGGCCTGGGCATGCTGATTGCCGGCAATGGCCTGTTCAAGCCGAACATCTCGTCCATGGTGGGCCAGCTGTACGCCCCGGGCGACAAACGCGTGGACTCCGCCTTCACCATCTTCTACATGGGCATCAACGCCGGCTCGCTGTTTGCGCCGCTGGTGTGCGGCTCGCTGGGCGACACCGGCAATCCGTCGGACTTCAAGTGGGGCTTCATGGCCGCCGGCTGCGGCATGCTGCTGTCGCTGGTCATCTTCAGCCTGTTCAAGAACAAGTATCTGGTGACGCCGGAAGGCAAGCCGATCGGCATGGCGCCGAAGCGCCACCACGAAAGCGGCGAGAAAGTGGTGCACGCGCCGCTGACCGGCATCGAGAAGCAGCGCCTGGCGGTGATCCTGATCGTGTCGGCGTTTGTGATCTTCTTCTGGTCCGCCTTTGAGCAGGCCGGCGCCTCGCTGACCTTCTTCGCCGAAGAGCAGACCAACCGCAATCTGCTGGGCTACACCGTGCCGGCCTCGTTCTTCCAGTCGATCAATCCGATCTCGGTGGTGTTGTTCGCGCCTATCTTCGCCTGGATCTGGACCAAGCTGGGCAACAAGGGCATGGAGCCGTCGTCTCCGGCCAAAATGGCCCTGGGCCTGTTCTTCCTGGCCATCGGCTACCTGGTGATCGCCTTCGGCGTGGACGGCCTGGCGCCGGGCGTCAAGGTCAGCATGCTGTGGCTGGTCAGCCTGTACATGCTGCACACCTTCGGCGAGCTGAGCCTGTCGCCTATCGGCCTGTCGCTGGTGGTGAAACTGTCTCCTGCCCGCTTCACCAGCCTGATGATGGGCATCTGGTTCCTGTCCAACGCCGCCGCCAACAAGTTTGCCGGCACGCTGTCCGAGCTTTACCCGGACCCGGCCAAACCGGTGCCGCACTTCCTGGGCTACGCAGTCAACAATCTGCATGACTTCTTCATGCTGTTCGTGTTCATGGCCGGCGCCAGCTCGCTGATCCTGTTCGCGCTGTCCAGCGTGCTGAAGAAGATGATGCACGGCCGCCAGTAAGCGGCGCGCGCCTTCGCTTCAACGCCACCTCAGGGTGGCGTTTTGCATTCCGGCGCGGGGCAGACGGCAAGCCCGCTCTGTGATAGCCTTGCGCCGAATCGATTCTCTTTGATCCTGAATGAAATCCGCTGCAACTTCTGCTTGGCAAAAGGCTGCCGGCTATGCGCTTCTGGCGCTGTTATTGATCCGTCTGGTCGCGCTGTGGGCCATCCCGCTCACCGACACCACCGAGGCGCGCTACGCCGAAATCGCCCGCAAGATGCTGGAAACCGGCAACTGGGTGACGCCGCTGCACGACTACGGCGTGCCGTTCTGGGCCAAGCCGCCGCTGTCTACCTGGCTGTCCGCGGCCAGCATGGGCCTGTTCGGCGTCAATGAATTCGCCGCCCGCCTGCCGGCCCTGCTGCTGGCCCTCGCCACGCTCTGGCTGACGGCCGACCTGATGCGCCGCCGCGCCGGCCGCGACGCTGCCCTGGCCACCGCGCTGATGCTGGCCGGCGGGCTGCTGTTCTACGGCGCCGCCGGCACGGTGATGACCGACCCCTCGCTGCTGTTCTGCGTCGCGCTGAGCCAGGTGGCGTTCTGGCATGCGATGAACGGCGGCAGCCGGCTGTGGCGCTACGCCTTCTTCGCCGGCCTGGGACTGGGCTTGCTGGCCAAGGGGCCGCTGGACGTGGTGCTGGTGGGCATGCCGATTTTCTTCTGGGTGCTGATCCGCAACGAGTGGAAACGGCTGTGGACCGAGCTGCCGTGGATTACCGGCACGCTGTTGGCCGCCGCCATCGCCGTGCCCTGGTATGCCTGGGCGGAAATCCGCACGCCGGGCTTCCTCAATTACTTCATCATGGGCGAACACGTCAGCCGCTTCCTCGACTCCGGCTGGAAAGGCGACAAGTACGGCTTCGCCCACGCCACGCCGCGCGGCATGATCTGGCCCTACGCGCTGGGCGCGCTGTTCCCGTGGTCGCTGGCCATGCTGGCCTGGCTGGCCTGCCGCGCCCGCCGCTTGCCGGCCATCGTCCGCGCCAGCGAAAACGACGGCTGGCTGCTGTATCTCTCGCTGTGGACCGTGATGACGCTGCTGTTCTTCACGATGTCCGGCAACATCATCTTCCCGTACTCCCTACCCATGTTGCCCGGCGCGGCCCTGCTGATGGCCGAGCTGTGGCGGCGCGACCTGAACGCCCGCTCCGGCCGCGCCCTGCCCTGGCTGGCGCTGGCCTCGGGCCTTTTGGTGCTGGCCGCCATCGGCTTGCAGCGCTATGACGGCGCCAAATATTTCCGCACGCAGAAACCGGTGATCGCCGCCTGGCAGGCTCAACAGCCGCAGGCCGGCGCCATGCTGTTCTACTGGGACAGCCGCCGCGAGTTTTCGGCGGAGTTTTACAGCCAGGGCAAGGTGCGCACCACTGCCAATCCGCAAGCGCTAACCGCCTTTCTGGCGGCGCATCCCGGCAGCTGGATCGTGACCGAGCAGCGCGATTTCGCCAGTCTGCCGCCCGCCATCGCCGCCGGCTACGTCCGCGCGGCGGAGTTTCCGGTAATGAAGGACCGCATGCTGTTGCTGCGGCCCGCAGCCGGCCACTGACTCCGGACAGAACCATGACCGATACCCGCAACCACGGCTTCACTCCGCCCTATCTGCTGGCGCTGCGCGCCGCCGAGCGCCCGGCCGACCCGCTGGTCAGCTGCATCATCCCGGCTTACAACGAATCCGAAAACATCGTGCCGATGCTGGAGACGCTGCATCGCCTGCTGACGGAACAAGGCTTGCGCCATGAGCTGGTGGTGGTGGACGACGGCAGCCGCGACGACACCGTGCCCAAGGTGCTGCAGGCCAGCCAGCGCCTGCCGGTGACGCTGATCCAGCTGTCGCGCAACTTCGGCAAGGAGATCGCGCTGACCGCCGGCATCGACCACATCCAGGGCGACGTGGCGGTGCTGATAGACGGCGACTTCCAGCATCCGCCGGAAATGGTGCCGGTGTTTCTGGACAAATGGCGCGAAGGCTATGACATGGTGTACAGCGTGCGCGCCAACCGCGACAACGAAACGCTGGCCAAGCGCGCCTTCACCCGCGTGTTCTACGCGCTCTTGAACACCGGCGCGCCGCTTAAGATCCCGGAGAACACCCAGGACTTCCGCGTGCTGGACCGTTGCATTCTGGACGCGCTGCGCCAGATGCCTGAACGCAACCGCTTCATGAAAGGCCTGTACAACTGGGTGGGCTTCACCCAGTTGGCGCTGGAGACGCAAACGCAGGAGCGCCGCGCCGGCAAAAGCAGCTTCAATTTCCGCAACCTGCTGGGCCTGGGGCTGACCGGCCTGACCGCCTTCTCCAATATGCCGCTGCGCATCTGGACGCTGGTTGGCTTCTTCATCTCGCTACTGTCCATCGGCTACGCGCTGTGGGAACTCTTGCACACGCTGCTATTCGGCAACCCGGTCAGCGGCTGGCCGACGCTGGCCGTCGCCGTCACCTTCCTCGGCGGCGTGCAGCTGCTGTCCATCGGCATCCTGGGCGAATACGTCGGCCGCATCTTCAATGAAGTGAAGGGCCGTCCTACCTATCTGATCAGCCGGGTCCACAAACGGGAAGACGATCAGGCATGACGCGGCAACTGTTCTGGTTCGGCGTGGTGGGGGTCTCCGCCATGCTGCTGCATTTCGCCCTGGTGACGCTGGCGCTGGTGCCGCTGGGCGTGGCGCCGCTCGTCGCCAATGTGCTGGGCTTCCTTGGCGCGTTTCAGATCAGCTACTGGGGCCATCGCCGCTTCACTTTCGAAGCGCGCCATGTGCCGCACCGTCAGGCGCTGCCGCGCTTCTTCGGCGTCTCCTGCCTCAGCTTCTGCGTCAACGAAGCCATGTACTTCCTGCTGCTGCGCTGCACGCCGCTGGATTACCGCGTCTCGCTGGCGATTGTGCTGTTCGCGGTGGCGGTGTTGACTTTCGTGCTGGGCAAGCTGTGGGCCTTTGCCTCGGCGCCACATACAAATTAATACCGTGACAAAATTGCTTCGTAAACTTTTGTCAAAGCCGCCAGTCATACCATCCATGACGAAACGATTGACTCTCTGCGCCGATGACTTCGCCCAGTCCGGCAGCATCAGCGCCGGCATCCTGCAACTGATCGATGCCGGGCGCCTGTCCGCTACCAGCGTGCTCAGCCAGTCGCCGCACTGGCCGGAACTGGCTGGCGAAATCAAGGTGCGGGCGGACCGGGTCGATGTCGGCCTGCATTTCAACCTCACGCATGCGTTTGGCGCGCCGGCCAAGCCGCTGTCGCACTGGCTGATGAAAAGCCAGCTGCGCCAGCTGTCGCAACCGACGCTGCGCGACGAGATGCTGGCCCAGATCGACCGCTTCGCGGAACACTTCGGCCGTCTGCCGGACTTCGTCGACGGCCACCAGCATGTGCATGCGCTGCCGGTCATCCGCGACGCGCTGTTCGACGCCATCCAGCACCGCTGGCCGGAAGACCGGCTGCCGTATCTGCGCGCGCCGGACAAGCTGGGCCATCCCGGCGACAACCGGCTCAAGTCATTGATTTTGCGCAGCGTCTGCACCAACTTCGACGAACAGGCGCAGCAGCGCGGCTTCGCCACCACGCCGTGGTTCGGCGGCATGTATTCGCTGACGCCGCAGGCCGACTTTGCCGGGCTGATGCAGTCCTGGCTGGCGCGCAGCCCCAATCACGCCCTGATCATGTGCCACCCGGGCCTGCCGGGTCAGGACGCCGACGATCCAATCGCCGCCTGCCGCAGCCGTGAATACGATTATCTGGCCAGCGACGCCTTCGCCGAGCTGTGCCAGCGCCATCAGATCAGCCTGACTCGCTTCCAGCCGGAAACCGTCGCCGCCTGATCTGGCCTGGGTGTTTACGCGCCCGGCCAAGGTTGCGACCACGGCTCGCCCAGCTGCGCCAGCAAGGCGCGGCAGGGATCGCCGGTGAACCATTCGCCATGGCCAGGCGGCTGGATAAAGGCAAAACCATCTCCATCCAGCTCAAAGCGCAGCGCATAGGCATGCAGATAGCCGCGGTCGGCCGGCGTCCCACCGTACAATTCATCGCCGAGTATCGGCGCGCCTAGCGATTTCATCGCCACCCTCAGCTGGTGCGTCTTTCCCGTGCGCGGCCGCAGCAGAAACAGCCTGACGCCCGGCCGCAGGGAGTGGCTGAAGCACTGCGTCACCGCCGGATTGGCCTGCGTCGGCGTCAAGCGCCACGCGCCGCCGCGCCCCTTGACCATATCGCCGCTGATCCGCCCCTGCTTCTTGGCCGGCTTGCGGTCCGACAAGGCCAGGTAGTACTTCTCCACCTCCCGCTCCGCCAGCGCCTCGCCCAGCGCGCGCGCCACTTCCGCGGAACGCGCCACCAGGATCAGCCCAGAAGTGATGCGATCCAGCCTGTGCACCGGCCACAGCGCCTCGTCGCCCAGCCCGGCTCGCAGCGCCTCCATCAGCCCCGGCGCATCGCCATCGCGATGGAAGCTGACGCCGGGATGCTTGTCCAGCAGGTAGAAACGGGGATCGGTATGGATCAGGGTGTACATGAGAAGCGCGCCAGAAACAAACGGCGCATTGTAGAGCAGGCGCCGTCCTGACGACAGCGCCCGCGGAAAGATTAGGCGCCTTCCTTGCGCTGTTGCATCTCAATGCGCAACTGCTTGCGCATCTCCGCCGCGCGGAAACGCTGACGCTGCTCCTCGGTTTCCAGCACCAGCGTCGGCACCGTCATCGGTTTGCCGTCCTGGTAGGCCACCATCGTGAAATAACAGCTGTTGGTGTGGCGCTGGGCGCGGGTCTGAATGTTTTCCGCCACCACCTTGATGCCCACCTCCATCGAAGTGCGGCCAACGTGGTTGACGCTGGCGAGGAAGGTCACCAGCTCGCCCACGTGGATGGGCTGCTTGAACAGCACCTGGTCCACCGACAGCGTGACCACATAGCAGCCGGCGTAACGGCTGGCGCAGGCATAGGCCACTTGGTCCAGCAGCTTCAGCAGCACGCCGCCGTGCACATTGCCGGAAAAATTGGCCATATCCGGCGTCATCAACACCGACATTGTCAACTCGCGCTGGCCCTGGCTCTGTTCGTTCATCCTTGTCTCCCTCGTTTCAATACCCGGCATTCTGCCACGTAGATTGGAATAAGCAGCAACGGCTTCTATACTGCAATGCTAGAAGGAAGTTGCGCCATGTCCATCTCCAGCATTTCCGGCGGCTATGGCGGCTATACCCTGCCCGTCCATGGCGCCAATTGCCAATGCCCCGCCTGCCAGCAATTGCGGGCGGATGCTTCTATCGTGCCCGCCTCAAACGTAGACAGCTCCCAGTCCAACTCAGCCAACACCGTATCCGGTGCAAGCCAAAGCGGCTCGGCGGACAAGCAAGGCAAACCGGACAGCCAAAACGGCAATCCGGACAGCCAAAACGGCAAACCCGCCGCCAACCAAACTCAAAACGCCAACCCGGCCGCGCCCAAGGCTCCCGATGGCAAACCGCTGAACGATGCGCAGCAGAAGGAAGTGACGGAACTGAAGGCGCGCGATACCGACGTGCGACGGCATGAGGCGGCGCACCAGGCAGCTGGCGGCTCCCTGGCCGGCGCCGCCAGCTTCACCTACGAACAAGGGCCGGATGGCAAGCAGTATGCGATCGGCGGCGAAGTGCCGATTCAATTGAGCCGCGGCAGTACGCCGCAGCAGACGATACAAAACGCGGAAACGGTGCGCGCCGCGGCGCTGGCGCCCTCAGACCCATCAGGACAAGATCGGGCGGTGGCCGCGGAAGCTTCGCAAGTGGAACAACAGGCGCGTCAGGCAGAGCTGACGCAGCAAAACGGCAATTCCAAACTCAGCCCATTGGAAAAAGCCCAAAAAGCCAGCGCCCCGGAGGGCAGTCAAACCCAACCGGGGCAGCATATCGATACCTACGCCTGAATCAGGCCTGAACCTTGCGCGCCAGCCGCAGACCGTTGCCGATGACGATCAAACTGGTGCCCACATCGGCGAAAACCGCCATCCACAGGCTGGCTACGCCGGCCAGCGCCAGGCCGAAGAACACCAGCTTGATGCCCAGCGCGATGGCGATATTCACTTTCAGCACGCGGGCGGTGCGGCGGGCATGGGCGATCAGGTCGGCCAAGCGCGACAGCTTGTCGTCCATCAGCGCCACGCCGGCGGTTTCCAGCGCGCTGTCCGAACCGGCGGCGCCCATGGCGATGCCCAGATCGGCGCGAGCCAAGGCCGGCGCGTCGTTGACGCCGTCGCCCACCATTGCCACTTTGCCTTCCTGTTGCAGCCTTTCGATATGGCGCAGCTTGTCCTGCGGCAGCAGGCCGCCATGGGCCGCGCCGACGCCGGTCAGCCTGGCGATGGCAGTCACCACCTGCGGACTGTCGCCGCTGAGCATCACCGTACGCACGCCCAGGCGATTCAGCCGAGCAATCGTAGCCGCCGCTTCCGGCCGCACCTGATCGGCCACCGCCAACACCGCCAGCGCCTGGTCGCCGCTCAGCAAGACCAGCGCGCCTTCCCCAGCGACGTCCAGCGCCTGCAAGGTCTGTTTCAGCTGCGGCGACAACGCGCCCTGTTCTTCCGCCAGGCGACGGCTGCCCAGTTGCAGGGATAGTCCCTCAACCTGACCGCTGACGCCTCGGCCGATCAGCTCGCTCACCTGCGCCGAGGCGGGGATGGCCACACCGCGCTTGGCGGCCTCGTCCAGCACCGCGCGCGCCAGCGGATGGGTGGAATGGCTGTCCAGCGCCGCCGCCCAGGCCAGCACGGCTTCTTCGCTATCGCCGGCCAGCGGGAGGACGCGGGTAATGCGGGGCTCGCCGCGGGTCAGCGTGCCGGTCTTGTCCAGGCATACGGTATCGATGCGGGCGGCCATTTCCAGCGGCGCGCCACCCTTCACCAGCAGCCCATGGCGCGCGGCGGAAGCCAGGGCGCTGACCACCGTCACCGGCGTGGCGATCACCAGCGCGCACGGGCAGGCGATCACCAGCATCACCAGCGCGCTGTAGATGGCCTGATGCCACGGCAGCAGGCCGGCCATCGGCGCGCCCACCGCAAACAATGCGGCCAGCGCCAGCACCACCGGGGTATAGCCGGCGGCGAATCGGTCGATGAAACGTTGCGTCGGCGCCTTGGCGGCCTGCGCGTCGCGCACGGTGGCGATGATGCGCGCCAGCACCGAGCCGGACGCCTCGGCGGTGGTTTCGATCTCGATCACGCCGTTGCCGTTGATGCTGCCGGCAAACACGCCGTCGTCCGGCCCCTTGTCCACCGGCAGGCTTTCGCCGGTGATCGGCGCTTCGTTGCAGCTGCTGTGGCCGGACACGATGCGGCCATCCAGCGGCACGCGCTCGCCCGGACGCACCCGCACGCGGCTGCCCACCGCCACCTCGGCGGCCTGCGCCTCGCGCCAGCCGGCGCCATCGGCCACCCAGGCGGTTTCCGGCGCCAGCGCCATCAACGCGCGCACCGCCTCGCCTGCGCGGGACAGCGACATCGCCTCCAGCCGCTCGGCAATGGCGAACAGGAACAACACCATCGCCGCTTCCGGCCACTGGCCGATCAGCATGGCGCCGATCACCGCGACAGACATCAGAAAATGGATGTTCAGGGTGCGGGTGGACAACGCGATCCAGCCCTTTTTCAGCGTGGAAGTTCCGCCCAGCAGGATGGAAGCCAGCGCCAGCGCCGCCACCGCCGGCTTGTCGTCGCCCAGGCTCCAGGCCGTGGCTTCCGCCGCGGCCGCGGCCAGGCCGGAGGCCAGCAACAGCAGATTGGCGCGGCGGGTAGAGACAATCGGCGCGGCGGCATGTTCGCCCCCGCCCAGTTCCACCGCCTGCATGCCGACTTTGGCGATGGCGCGTTTGACGTCGTCCAGATTCGGCAGATCATGTTGCAGCAGCAATACGCGCTCGATGAAGTTGAACTCCAGCGCCACCACGCCGTTCATGCCGGACAAGGCCTTTTCGATCAGGCGGGCTTCGGTCGGGCAGTCCATGGCCTGGATCTGCAGCCGGGAACGCTTGGCGCCCTGCCCCTGGCCCAGTTGCACGCGGGCCGGCGCGTCATCGTGATGGTGCGAACAGCCGGCGCCATGGCCGTGATCATGTTTATGATCGTGCTTGTGATCGTGGCCATGCTCTTGCGAACACGATGCGCCATGCGCATGGCCGTGATCGTGCGCGTGGTCGTGACGCTGCGCGTCGGCCAGCGCCAGGCCCGCCTCCACCTTGGCCGAGCAGCAATCGCCGCCATGGCTATGCGGCCGGTTTTGATGCGGTTTGCCCGCCTTGCGATAACGCGTAACGCTTGACATATGCGCCTCCATTGATAGTCTGGGCACATTGCACACCCTGTAGTTGCTACAGGGTCAAGCGTTTTTGAGCGGGAGGCAGGATGTTGATCGGTGAACTGGCCAAAAAGACTGGCTGCGAGGTGGAAACCATACGTTATTACGAGCGCGAGGGCCTGCTGTCGGCGCCGCAGCGCTCGGCTTCCGGCTACCGCCATTACAATGCGGAGCAGCTGGGCGAACTGAACTTCATCCTGCATTGCCGCTCGCTGGGCATGTCGCTGGCCGACATCCGCAACCTGGCGGCGTTCAAGGCGGATCATGAGCACGACTGCGAGGACATCAATCTGCTGATCGACCAGCAGATCGCCAAGGTGCACCAGCAGGTGGAGGCCCTGCGGCTGTTGGAGCAGCAGCTGTTGGCTTTACGCGACAAATGCCACGACAGCCACGCCGCCGCCGACTGCGGCATTCTGCAAACGCTGGTGGAGGCGGCCGAGGGCGAACCTTGCGTCTGCCACACGCCGTTCGGCCAGGACAACCACGGCCATAGCCACGATCACGACCACGCGGCCAAAAAAAATGGCCGGACCCAAAAGGGCCGGCCGTAATCAACGCTCGTTTTGGGGAAGAGGAGAAACCCACTGGCTACCACCCCACCGGCAGCCAGGTCACAACACAAACTCGTTACAGCCAGTATCCAATCAGCGGCGCGGCAAACACCGTCGCCACCCCGGCCAGCATCATCGTCAGGCTGGCTACCACGCCTTCCTCGGCGCCAATCTCATTCGCCTTGGCTGTGCCGGCCGCGTGGGCCGCGGCGCCGAACAGCGCGCCCCGCGCCAGGGCGGAACGAATCGGCAGCATCGTCAACATCAGCTGGCCCAGCATCATCCCGCACACCCCGGTCACCACCACGAACAAGGCGGTCAGATCGGCCGAACCGCCCAGCGTATGCGCCGCCGCCAAGGCGAACGGCGTGCTGATCGAACGCGGCGCCAAGCTCTTCTGCATGGCTTCGGACAAATCCAGCCAGCGCGCCAGCATCACCGAACTGCCCACGGCCACCGGTATCGCCACCAGCACGCCGCAGCTCAGGGACAGCCAATGCTTGCGGATCAGCGCGCGCTGCTCGTAAATCGGTATCGCAAACGCCACCGTCGCCGGCCCCAACAGCCAGGTCAGCCAACGGGTATCGGCAAAGTAGGTGTGATACGGCACACGCGCCAACACCACCAGGCCGATGACCAGCAGCGGCACCGCCAGAATCGGCGTGCTCCACCAGCTGCGGGTCTTCAGGTAATACTTTTTGACCATCCAGTACAACACCACGGTGAGTACAAAGGAGATCAAGGCAATTTCATGCTCCATGGGCTTCAACCCTCATCTGCGCCTTGCGGTTGCTGGCGCGACGGCGCATCCAGATTTCCAGGCGGTAGCAGCGATCCACCACCAGAGCGGTCACCACCATCACCAAGGCGGTAGAGGCCACAATCACCAACAACAGGCGGACACCGGCGGATACAATCACTTCCGGATACTGCACCACCGCCACCACCGCCGGGATGAAGAACAGCAGCATCTCCGCCAACAGCCAACGCGCGCCGTGCCGGAACCAGCTCACCGGCAGCAGGCCGGACCAGAAACCCAGCAGCACCAGCAGCATGCCCAGCACGCCGGCCGGCATGGCCGGCAGAAAACGGTGGCTCAGCTGACTGGCAGCCAGCCACACCAGGCTCAGCAGCGCAACCTGGCTACAGGTTTGCAACAGCGGCATCAGGCGGTAAAACAGGCGGCGTGCCATGATTCGGCTTCCATCGACTTACGGAGTTGAAGCTAGTATAGCCAGCCGTATTTCATTCTAAAAATGAATTAAAATTATCGTTACGATTCCAATCAGGAATGCAAATGGACATCCGCGCCTTGCGCTATTTTGTCGAACTGGTGAAATGCCAAAGCTTCACCCGCGCCGCCGACGCGCTGTTCGTCACCCAGCCCACCATCAGCAAGATGGTGAAACAGCTGGAGGAGGAACTCGGCATGCCGCTGATCCTGCGCGAGGGCCGCAGCTTCCGGCTGACCGACGCCGGCCGCGTCACTTACGAGCGCGGGCTGGATGTGCTGTCGGCGATGCATAAGCTGAAAAACGAGTTGACCGACCTGTCCGGCCTCAGCCGCGGCGAGCTGGTGGTCGGCCTGCCGCCCATGGTGGGCGTGGCTTTCTTCGCCCCGGTGGTCAGCCACTACCGCCGACTG
This sequence comes from Chromobacterium sp. ASV23, assembly GCF_016428945.1. Taxonomy (NCBI): domain Bacteria; kingdom Pseudomonadati; phylum Pseudomonadota; class Betaproteobacteria; order Neisseriales; family Chromobacteriaceae; genus Chromobacterium; species Chromobacterium sp. ASV23. Next base: position 48,662 of record NZ_JAELTR010000002.1, on the reverse strand, counting down.
TATCCGCAGATCGAATTGAAAATGGTGGAAGACGGCGCGCTGGCCATCGAAAACCGCATCAAGAGCGGCGAACTGGAAATCGGCGTGGCCGTGTTGCCGGTGGACAGCCAGCTGTTCGAACACTATTCGGTGGTGCGCGACCCGCTGTGCCTGGTGGCGCCCGCCGGCTCCCGCTGGCAAGGCCAATCGCTGGTGCGCCTGGCCGACATCGCCGACCAGCCATTGGTGCTGTATCCGGAAGACTTCACATTATGCCGCCGCGTCACCGACGCCTTCCGCGAGCTGGGCAAAACGCCCAATATCGTCGGCCGCAGCGCGCACTGGGACTTCATCGTCGAACTGGTGGGCGCCAATCTCGGCGTCACCCTGCTGCCGCGCAGCATCGTGGCGCGGCTGGACAGCGGGCAATACGACGTGATCCCGCTGTACGACAACAAGCTGTACTGGCACCTGGGCCTGATCTGGCAGCGCGGCGGCTACCTGTCCCACGCCGCCCGCGCCTGGCTGGCGCTGACGCGGGAACGGCTGGGCGGACAGGGATGAAAAAGGCCGCATGCGCGGCCTTTTTCTGACTAAACCAAAGCTCAACCCTGCGTCTTCAGCACCCGCTGGCGGCGGCTTTCCGACAGCACCATGCCGGACGATACCGACACGTTCAGGCTCTCGACGGTGCCGAACATCGGAATGGACACCAGCACGTCGCAGTGCTCGCGCGTCAGGCGGCGCATGCCCTCGCCCTCGGCGCCCATCACCCAGGCCAGCGGGCCGGATGCTTCGAAGTGATACAGGTCGGTATCGGCTTCCATGGTGGTGCCGGCAATCCACACCCCGGCATCCTTCAGATCGCGCAGGGTGCGCGCCAAGTTGGTGACGGTGATGTAAGGCACCACCTCGGCCGCGCCGCAAGCCACCTTGGACACCGTGGCGTTCAGTGTGGCGGAGCGGTCTTTGGGGGCGATCACCGCGTGCGCGCCCATCGCGTCCGCTACCCGCAGGCAAGCGCCCAGGTTGTGCGGATCGGTCACGCCGTCCAGGATCAATAGCAGCGGCGGCTCGGACAGGTTTTCCAGCACATCGTCCAGATCCACGTAGTTCATGCTGGCGTCTATCATCGCCACCACGCCCTGATGGCGGGCGTTGCCGCTCATGCTGTCCAGCCGTTCCTTGTCCACGATGTGCAGCTTGACCTTTTCCTCGCCGGCCTTGCCCAGCACCGCCTTGGCGCGGGCATCATGGCGTCCGCCGGCCAGCCAGATTTCCAGCAGGCTCTTCGGGTTCTGCCACAGTCGGGCGTTGATGGCGTGGAAGCCGTGTATCAGGCGTTTGTTGCTCATGGCGGAGATTCTCTAATTCACAATTCCCGCCATTGTAGCCGCAAGCTGCCCCACGGCCCAGCTTCACGCCGGGATGCCCGCCGCCGCAAGCGGTTGCGGCCAGCCAGCCACCAACGCGGCGAACTCCGCCGCCGGCAGCGGCCGGCTGAAGTGGTAGCCCTGCAGCGTGTGGCAGCCCTTGCCTTGCAAGAAGGCCGCCTGCGCCTCGTTCTCTACCCCTTCCGCCACCACGTGGAACTTCAGCTTCTTGGCCATGGCCAGGATGGCTTCGGCGATGGCGGCATTGTCCTCGTCGTCGGGCAGGCCGTCGACGAAGGACTGGTCTATCTTCAGTGTGTCCAGCGGGAAGCGCTTCAGATAGGACAGTGAGGAATAACCCGTGCCGAAATCGTCGATGGACAGCCATACGCCCAACGCTTTCAGTTGCGCCAACAGCTGCACGGCTTCGTCTGGATTCTGCATCAGCATGCTCTCGGTGATTTCCAGCTCCAGCCGACTGGCGGGCAGGCCCGCCGCCTGCAAGGCGCCGGCCACCTTGGCCGGCAGCGACGGCTGGCCGAACTGGCGCGGCGACAGGTTCACCGCCAGCCGCGGCACCGCCAGGCCCTGGCGGTCCCAGGCCGCCAACTGGCGGCAGGCCTCGGCCAATACCCAGTCGCCGATCGGCTTGATCAGCCCGGTTTCCTCGGCCAGCGCGATGAAGCGCACCGGCGGCACCAGGCCCAGTTGCGGATGGCGCCAACGCAGCAACACCTCCGCGCCCTGCAGCGCGCGGCTGTCGGCGGCCAGTTGCGGCTGGTAATGCAGTTCGAATTCGCCGCGCTCCAGCGCCATGCGCAGGCCGTTTTCCAGCAGCAGACGCTCGAAGGTCTGGGTGTTCATGCCGGCGTCGAAGAACTGGTAGGTGTTCTTGCCGGAATCCTTGGCGCGGTACATCGCCACGTCGGCGTTTTTCAGCAAGGTCTGCGCATCCTGCCCATCATGCGGGAATACGCTGATGCCTATGCTGCCGGTGATGAACACCTCATGCGCCTCCAGGCTCAGCGGCCGGCCGAGTTCGGTCAGGATGTCGGTGGCCACCTCCCCCAGCTGGGTGTGGCTGTCGAAACCGCTCATCAACAGGGTGAATTCATCGCCGCCCAGCCGCGCCAGCATGCCGCGCTCGCCCACCACGCGCGCCAGGCGCAGCGCGATCTCGCATAGCAGCAGGTCGCCGGCCTGGTGGCCGAAGGAGTCGTTGATCAGCTTGAAGCGGTCCAGGTCGATGAACATCACCGCCAATTGGCCGCCCTGGCTGGCCATGCGCGCCAACGCCTCGTCCAGTTGCGCGGTGAGGCTGCTGCGGTTGGGCAGCCGGGTCAGCGGATCGTGATTGGCCAGGAACTGCAGCCGCGCCTCGGCCTCCTTGCGCTGGGTGATGTCTGAAAACACCGCCACGTAGTTGCACAGTTCGTCGTCTTCGTCGCGCAACGCGGAGATGGAAAGTTCGGCCGGATACCATTCACCGTTCTTGCGCCTGTCCTGCATCTCGCCCTGCCAGTGGCCGCTGCCGGCCAGGGCCTCCCGCATGGCTTCCCGCTCCCGCTCGCCCAGATGGAAGATGCGCGAAGGCTTGCCCAGCGCTTCGTCTTCCGTATAGCCGGTGATGCGGGTGAAGGCGTCGTTGACGGCGATGATGCGGGCGCTGGCGTCTAGAATCAGGATGCCCTCGGCCGAATTTTCGAACACCTTGGCCGCCAGCCGCAGATTGGTATCGGCCAGCAGCCGATCCGAAATGTCCATCACCACGCCGATCACCGCCTTGCGGCCATCCAGCTCGAACAAACGGCTGTGCACCTCCATGTCCACCACCACGCCGTCCTTGCGCAGCCCGCGGGTGGAATAGTGCATCACCGCGATATTCTCGCGGAAGCGGCGCAGCAGCTGCTGGCGCAGCCTCACCGCCTCGCCCGGCACCAACAACTGGGCCATGGTCATGCCCACCATTTCCTCCGGCGCATGGCCCATGATCTCGGCCAGCTTGGGATTGGCATACGCCAGCCGCTCGTCCTGCATGATGTAGATGCCGACCAGCGACTGCTCCACCAGCGCCAGATAACGCTCCTCGGCCTCGCGTTTGGCGCGCTGCTCGCGCTTGCTCAGCGTGATGTCGGTATCGACGCTGCCCACTCCGGCGGGCCGTCCGTCGGCGTCGAACAGGGGAAACTTGGAGGCCAAAAGATAGGTCTCCACGCCGTTGAGCACGAAATGCTCCTCGAACTGGCGCGGCGCCAGCAGGTTCAGCACCTGCTGGTCCTGCTCGCGGATCTGCCGGGCATCGTCCAGATCGAACACGTCCTCCGGCCGACGCCCCGGCAATTCTCCCGGCGAGACCCCCACCCGCCGCGCATAGGCGGCGTTGACCAGCAGATAACGGCCATCCATGTCCTTCAGCGACATCATGGTCGGGCTGTTATTGACCAGGGAGTCGATGCGCGCGCGGAACGTCTTCAAGGCCGCCTCGTCGGAGCGGTGCCCATCCATCAGAATCGCCACCAGCAGGCCGGAGACGTTCAGCGCCAGCGCCAGCAGCAGATCGGTGGAGACATGGCCGATGATGGCGTGGCTGACGGCGCCGGAACCGGTTGACGCCAGCGACAAGCCCACCGCCACCGCGCCGGCGGTCAGCGCGGCGCCGCCCAAGCCGGTGCGGCAAGCCGCCCACAGAATGAAGGGAAAAAACAACAGCTGGTTGGGAATGTTCAGATTGATCTCGCTGGACTGCAGCAAGCCGGCCTCCATGGCCACCAAGGCCAGAATCAGCGCCTGCTCCAGGCGCACCGTCCAGGACGGCGCGTGCGGAGACGGCCACGCCAGGGGCACGCACAAGAACAGCGCGGAAGCCAGGGCGGCCCAGCCTTGCCACGCCCATGACCAGACAACATGGCCGCCGCCGGAGCCCCAGACGTAGACGCCCAGCGGCAAGGCCGCCAGCGGCGCCGGATAGACGATCAAGGCCAGCAGCAGATCGCGCAGCTGATTCGGCGTGGCCGGACGCGGCCGCCAGGCCGTCAAACGCCCCAAACGCAGGCCGGGCGGAATCAGATACAAGGAGCCGGCCAGCAGCATGCCCCATAGCGACGGCATCAGCCACAGCGCCGGTAACAAGGCGGCCAACGGCCACCACCAGCTGCGCCGCGCGCCGCGCGCGAGCTGTTGCCAGGCAAACAGGCCATGCGGCAAAAAACTGGCAAGTGTCAGTGCCGCCTGGGGACTGCGCGGCCACAAGGCCACGCCGCCGACAAACCCCAGGAAAACCAACCCCTCCTCCACCCTTAGTGTGGTTCTCACGCTTCCATCCTTTAGCTGTCGTCCGGTTTGCCGGATCTTGGCCACGCCCGCATCATGCAAATTTCATTTATTTCGACATGAGTCGCGGTGTTATGCATTATTTTTTTGAATGTCTAATCCTGGCCCCATGCTGTTTTTCTTCTAATTGAGATAAATGACATTTGAGCCAAACGCATACGATAGCCGGGTTTGACCGCGCCGGCTAGCGTTCGCCGCCGGGGAAACGCCGCGCGCGCTGTTATAATCGCCACAAGCACAACTCCGCACAGAAGCAGATCAAGTTGGATATGCACCCGACCCTGCCGCCCGCCGGCCAGAAAACCCGTTGCGGCCGTCTGCCAGACGGCCTGGATAGCCATGCCATCGCCGCCTTGGCCGCGCAGCGCCAACCGCTGTTGATCCTCACCGCCGACGCCCAAGCCGCGCAACGGCTGAAGGCCGAGCTGCCGTTCTTCGCGCCGGATCTGTCCATCGCCCTGTTCCCGGACTGGGAAACGCTGCCCTACGACCACTTCTCGCCGCACGGCGACCTGGTCAGCGAGCGACTGGCCACGCTGTGGCAGATCCGCCAGCGCGAATGCCAGGTGGTGATCGCGCCGGTCAGCACCACCTTGAGCCGGCTGGCGCCGGTCAGCTATCTGCTGGGCCGCACTTTCTTCCTGAAAACCGGCCAGCAGCTGGATGTGGAAAAACTGCGCGGCGATCTGGTCACCGCCGGCTACCAGCACGTGACGCAAGTCATGGCGCCGGGCGAATTCTCGGTGCGCGGCAGCCTGATCGATCTGTATCCCATGGGTTCGCCGCTGCCGTACCGGATCGACCTGTTCGATGCCGAAATCGACAGCCTGAAGACCTTTGATCCCGACAGCCAGCGCACGCTGTACCCGGTGCCGGAAATCCGCCTGCTGCCGGCGCGCGAATATCCGGCCGACGAAAGCGGCGTCACCGCCTTCCGCCAGCGCTACCGCGAAAAGATGGAAGGCGACCCGAGCAAGAGCCGCGTCTACAAAGATGTCTCGCAGGGGCTGTGGCCGGCCGGCATCGAGTACTACCTGCCGCTGTTCTTCGACGAAACCGCCACCTTGTTCGACTACGTCGGCGAGGACGCGCTGGTGGTGCTGCACCACGACGTGCAGGCCGCGGCGGAAACCTTCTGGCGCGATGCGCAAAGCCGCTACGACATGGCCCGCGGCGATACCGAGCGGCCCGTGCTGCCGCCGGCCGACATCTTCCTGCGGCCGGACGAACTGATGGCGCGGCTCAAGCCGTATGCCCGCATCGAACTGGCCGGCGAAGGCGAAACCGGCGGCGCCGCGCTGCCGGAACTGGCGGTGGACCGCCGCGCCGAGGCGCCGCTGCACAAGCTGCAGAGCTTCATCGCCGCCAGCGACAAACGCATCCTGCTGGCGGCGGAAAGCCTGGGCCGCCGCGAAACCATGCTGGCCTTCCTGGCTGAAAACGGCCTCAAGCCGACGCCGGTGGACAGCTGGGCCGACTTCATCGCCGGCAAGATGCCGCTGGCGCTGACCGTGGCGCCGCTGTATTCCGGCTTCGCGCTGGCCGAGCCTGGCATCGCCGTGGTGACGGAAAGCGAGCTGTATCAGCACGTCGCGCGCAGCCACACCCGCCGCAAACACCAGCGGGCGGCGTCCGACGCCATGCTGCGCGATCTGGCCGAGGTCAAGGCCGGCGACCCGGTAGTGCACGAGGCGCACGGCATCGGCCGCTATGTAGGCCTGGTAACCATGGACCTGGGCGAGGGCGAAACCGAACTGATGCAGCTGGAGTACGCCGACGGCGCCACGCTGTACGTGCCGGTGTCGCAGCTGCAATTGATCTCGCGCTATGCCGGCGGCGCCACCGACGACATCCAGCTGCACAAGCTGGGCAACCCGGCCTGGGAAAAGGCCAAGAAACGCGCGGCGGAAAAGGCCCGCGACACCGCCGCCGAGCTGCTCAATCTGTACGCCCAGCGCGCCGCGCGCGAAGGCCACAGCTTCCAGCTGTCCCACGCCGACTACGCCGCCTTTGCAGCCGGTTTTGGCTTTGAAGAAACCGTGGACCAGGCCAGCGCCATCGAGGCGGTGATCCAGGACATGTGCTCCGGCAAGCCCATGGACCGGCTGGTATGCGGCGACGTCGGCTTCGGCAAGACGGAAGTCGCGCTGCGCGCCGCCTTCGTCGCGGTGATGGGCGGCAAGCAGGTGGCGGTGCTGGTGCCCACTACCCTCTTGGCCGAACAGCACTTCCAGAACTTCTCCGACCGCTTCGCCGATTGGCCGGTGCGCATCGCCGAGCTATCCCGCTTCAAAAGCGGCAAGGAAACCAAGCAGGCGCTGGCGGGATTGGCCGAAGGCAGCGTCGACATCGTCATCGGCACCCACAAGCTGGTGCAGCCGGATATCCAGTTCAAGAATCTGGGCCTGGTCATCATCGACGAGGAGCACCGTTTCGGCGTGCGGCAGAAGGAACAGCTGAAACGCCTGCGCGCCAACGTCGACGTGCTGACGCTGACCGCCACGCCGATTCCGCGCACGCTGTCGATGGCGCTGGAAGGCCTGCGCGACTTCTCCGCCATCACCACCGCCCCCAGCCGCCGCCTGGCGGTGAAAACCTTCGTCAGCCCCTTGAGCAACGGCGTGATCCGCGAGGCGGTGCTGCGCGAGCTGAAACGCGGCGGCCAGGTGTTCTTCCTGCACAACGAAGTCGACACCATAGAAAACATGCGGGAAAAGCTGGCCGAGCTGATTCCGGAAGCGCGCATCGGCGTGGCCCACGGCCAGCTGCGCGAGCGCGAGCTGGAACAGGTGATGCGCGACTTCCTGCAGCAGCGCTTCAACCTGCTGCTGTGCTCCACCATCATTGAAACCGGCATCGACATCCCCAACGCCAACACCATCCTGATCAACCGCGCCGACAAGTTCGGCCTGGCGCAGCTGCACCAGCTGCGCGGCCGCGTCGGCCGCTCGCACCACCAGGCCTACGCCTACCTGCTGACGCCGGACGGCATGACCCGCGACGCGCAAAAACGCCTGGAAGCGATCCAGCTGTCCGGCGAACTCGGCGCCGGCTTCTATCTGGCCATGCACGACCTGGAAATCCGCGGCGCCGGCGAAATCCTGGGCGAAGGCCAATCCGGCGAGATGCAGGAAGTGGGCTTCAGCCTGTTCACCGAGATGCTGAAACAAGCCGTGCGCGACCTGAAAAAAGGCCGCGCGCCGGACCTGGACGCGCCCTTGGGCGTCACCACCGAGATCAATCTGCACAGCCCCGCCCTGCTGCCGGACGGCTATTGCCCGGACGTGCACGAACGGCTGCTGATCTACAAACGCCTGGCCAGCTGCGAAACCGAGGGCGAAATCGACGATATCCACGAAGAGCTGATCGACCGCTTCGGCCTGCCGCCACAGAGCGTGAAGACGCTGATCGAAAGCCACCGTCTGCGCCTGACCGCCAAAGAGCTGGGCGTGCAGAAGCTGGACGCCAGCGAAGTAGCGGTGCAGATCGCCTTCATCAAGAACCCGCCGATCGATCCGGTGAAGATCATCATGCTGATCCAGAGCAAGAAGAACTATCGCCTGGCCGGGCAGGACAAGCTGCGGGTGGAGCAGGCGCTGCCGGAAGTGGCGCAGCGGATCGTCAAGGTGAAAGAGGTATTGAAGGAGTTGGGCACGTAGGCTGGCTTGATTTCCATCAGTGCCGCTAATGAGCAGCCGGCTCGATTGAATTGACGGTTCTCCTATCCACGCGATCTCTTCTGATGAATCCGCTAAGCGGATAATGATTTAGATACCGGTTCCGCCCGGCAAACGGGTGAGGGGGCTGTGCGGCCAGCCCCCTATCGCTGAGCGAATCAAAGATTCGCACGCAGACAACCCCAGGCCGCCCCTGCAGCCCGCGAAACCCCGACAAAAAAACCGCTGGGCAAGGAGCCGGGGTTTCGCAGCGCTGCTGGGGTCGCCTAGGGGTGTCGGGGAACTGGCGAGACAGCTCCCTGACCTGCCCGGCGGGCAGTCCCGCCACTCAATCATCGTCCGCAAAGCGGACACAACACCCTTGCGCCAACTACAACCACTCAGATGAGAGATGGGAAAGGAGCAACTCACGCCAATACAAGGCAAGAGCCCCCCGCCAGGGCTAAATTGGAAAGACCAGCGCAATGAGGAGCCATCATGCCCCGCACCGACCCCGATGACGACGACAAACCCGTCCCGCTGTACCGCCAGTACGAAACCCAAGGCACGGTGCGGCAGATCTCGTTCTATCTGTCGGAGGAGATTGGCGCAGCCATCCACTACACCGACCTGCTGTACACCCTGCGCACCGCCAGCGGTAACGACATCGTCTACCTGCACCTGAATACCCCCGGCGGCAACTTCGACGCCGGCCTGCAGATCATCAACAACATCCGCGCCAGCGAGGCCCATGTGGTCACCATTCTGGAAGCGCGGGCCTACTCCATGGGCGCGCTGATCTTCCTGGCCGGCGACGAACTGGTGGTGCACGATACCTGCCAGCTGATGTTCCACAACTACTCCTCGGCGCTGATCGGCAAGGGCAACGAGCAGCAGGCGCAGGTGATGGCCAGCGGCAAATGGTTTGAAAAAGTCATGCGCCATGTCTGCCGCCCCTTCCTGACCGATGAAGAGCTGGATCGCATCCTGAAGGGCGAGGACATCTGGCTGGACAGCGACAACATCCGCCGTCGCCTGGGGAACATCCAAAAAGGCGCGCCGGCCATCGCGCCACGCAAGGCAGCGCATGCCAAAACCAAACCAAACGCTGGCTGAACAGCCTTGCCCGCGCCCACGATTGGCGGATAACCAAAGCATCACGGCTACTTGGCTCATGCCGTTGCGCCATTATCTGGCCGCTTGGTTCAGTTTAATTTCCCATCCAACCTAGTCTGGTCCAGCCGAAGCCGCGTTGACACTGACCCCAGCCTATGTCGGGAAGCAATTGCCACAAGACGGCGTTAAAGACTTCCTCACCCGTCCGCTTTCGCTATCCGGCTCGCTTGAAAATCCATTGTCATTTAAAATCAGGATAATCCACTCCAAAAGCACACGCCATGTCCCTGCGCCATATCCGCATGCTGGTCCGCTATAACGCCTGGGCCAACCGCAGCCTGTTCGATACGCTGGACCCCTTGCCCGAGGCCGAATTGAGCAAGCCTCGCGCCACCGTCTTCGGCAATATCCTCAGCACGCTGAATCACAATCTGGTGGTGGACCGCATCTGGCAGGCCCATTTGCAGCAGCGTCCCCACGGCTATGCCAGCCGCAATACCGAAGCGACGCCCAGCCTGGCGGAGCTGGACGCCGCCCAGACGGAACTGGACCGCTGGTATATCGATTATGCGGACAGATTGAATGCGGCGGACAGCGAGGCGGAAATCGACTTCCTGTTCGTCGATGGCGGCAAGGGCAGAATGCGGCGGGGCGATATGCTGCTGCACATCGTCAACCACAAGAATTATCATCGCGGCTTTGTCGCGGACATGCTGTACCAGCTGCCGGCCACGCCGCCCACGACCGACCTGCCGGTCTACCTGCGCGACGTGCATCGCGAGGCCGCTCTACCTCTCTAGACAGCCGCTACCACCGGCGCGGCCACGCGCTCCATCTCCACCCGGTTGCGGCCGTTATGCTTGGCCTGGTACAGCAGCAAGTCCGCCTCCAGAAACAGGCTGGCCAGGCTTTCATGCTCTGCCGGCCGCAAACTGGCCACGCCTATGCTGGCGCTGATGCTCAAGGAAAACTCGCCGATGCGCGGCTGCAAAGTGCTGATGGCCAGCCTGAGCCGGTCCGCCGCGTGGTAGGCGTCGAGGCGGCTGGTCTGCGGCAGCAGCGCCACAAACTCCTCGCCGCCATGCCGCCCCAGCAAGTCGCCCAGGCGCGCCTCGCGGCGCAGGCAGTCGGCCAATTGGCGCAGCACCTCATCGCCCACTTGATGGCCGTAGCGGTCATTGATGCTCTTGAAATGGTCCAGGTCGATCAGCAAAAGCGACAGCGGTTCCCCCCTGTCGACCGCGCGGCGGAATATTCCGTCGGCCTTTTCCAGAAACGTGCGGTGGTTGAGCAGCCGAGTCAGGCCATCCTGATCGGCCTGCTGGCGCAGTTGCATCAGCAGGCGTTCATAACTGATGAACAATATGCTGAGGCTGAAGCAGAAAGTCAGCCAAAACAGACATAGCGACGAAAACAGATTGAACAGCCCGCCGCGCTCGGCAAACCCCGGATCGCCCATCCACCAGGCCACGGCGAAGCGGCAAACTGAGATCAGGATGATCAGCGTGGCCAAACCTGCCGCCAGCCAGTGCCCAACTGGCGTCGCCTGGCCGCGCGCGCGCAGAAACTGCGCAAAAATCAAGGACCAGAAAATCACATGGGAGAACGATGTCACCATGACGCGATGGCCGTAATTCGCCTCGCCGCCCAGCAGGATGAACGCCAGCATCACCGCCGCGGCGCTGCCCAGGCAAAACACGCCCCGGTCCCTCAGACCAAACAGCTGGCGCGTGGCCAGCAGCGCCATCGGGTGGAACATCAGCAACAGCAGCGTGACCAGCAGCAAGCTAGGCCATGGCGCCAGCGGGAAAGGCAGGAAAGCGAGGGTGGAGCCGGCAGCGCTGATCGCCCCGCTCAACCCCAACGTCAACAGGGCCGGCTCGCGCCGGTTGTAGCGCCAGAACAGCAGCACCACCAAGGTCAGCATCAGCGTGTAACCCGTGGTGCTGAGCAAGGTGGCTTTGAAATCTAGAATGCTATGAACGGATTGGATGGTCATGGATGCAGGCCGTGCGACGCTGGCGCCTGCTCGCCATCTGCGTCAACTCCGCGCCCCGGAATCAAAACGTTCACAACATAACAGATCGTTTCGCTCAACGCTTAAGACAATTGATGCTTTTGACATCATCCGTCCGCCACTCGTGTCTTTGCCGCAACGGCCGGACGGCTGATGCCCGGCAAAGCGCTTTGCCGACGTCTGGCCAATCCATGCCGCTCGCGGCCGGTCCGGGATATTAACGATTTTGCATCCGTGCGGGAGCGCAAAATCATTCCGCGCCGGCATCAGCCCACGCCGGCCGCCTTCAGCGATTCAACAACTGCATCACCTCGGCCGCGTAACGCGAACCGCTCACCTGGCCAGCGGCGAACACCTCGTCCAGTTCAGACAGGTCGGCTGCCGTCAGCGCTAGCTGCAGCGCGCCCAGGTTGTCGCGCAGATTCGCCTGCTTGCGCGCGCCGGGAATGGCGATGATGTCGTCGCCCTGCGCCAGCAGCCAGGCCAGCGCCAGCTGCGCCGGGCTGCATCCCCTGGCCGCGGCCATTTGCTTCACCTTGTCGACCAATTGCAGATTGCGCTGGAAGTTCTCGCCCTGGAAACGCGGATTGCTGCGACGGAAATCATCAGCGGCGAAGTCGTCCGGGCTCTTGATCGCGCCGGTCAGGAAGCCGCGGCCCAGCGGGCTGTAGGCGACGAAGCTCGCGCCGACCTCGCGGCAGGCGGCCAGCACGCCGTCTTCCGGATCGCGCGTCCACAGCGAGTATTCGCTTTGCAGCGCATGAATGGGATGCACGGCCGCCGCGCGGCGCAGCGTCTCGGCCGACGCCTCGGACAAGCCCAGATAGCGCACCTTGCCGGCCCGCACCAGCTCCGCCATCGCGCCCACCGTTTCCTCGATCGGCACCGTCGGGTCGATGCGATGCAGGTAGTAGAGGTCGATATGATCGACGCCCAACCGCGCCAAGCTGCCCTCGCAACTGCTGCGCACGTAGTCGGGATGGCCATTGACGCCGCGCTTGGCCGGGTTGGCCGGATCCAGCACGATGCCGAACTTGGTGGCCAATACCACCTCGCCGCGGCGCCGGGCCAACAACTTGGACAGCAGCAGCTCGTTGGTGTGAGGGCCGTACATATCGGCGGTATCGAGCAGGTTGACGCCCAGGTCCAGCGCCAGGTCCAGCGTCGCCAGCGACTCGGCGTCGTCATGCGCGCCATAGAAGGCGCTCATCCCCATGCAACCCAAGCCCAGCGCCGAAACCTGCGGGCCATTGCGGCCCAGTGTGCGTTTTTGCATCGCCCTTGCTCCTCGTTTGGAAAGTGACGTCAGCATAGGAGATGGCCAGGCGAGGATAAATGGCCGAAAATGACAAACATTAATTAGCCGAGCTTCACAATGCAGCGACCCCAACACGACGCCCTGCAAGCCTTCGCGCTGATCGCCCGCCATCGCAGCTTTACCCGCGCCGCGGCCGAACTCGGCGTCAGCGCCTCGGCGCTGAGCCAAGCCATGCGCCAGCTGGAGAGCCAGCTCGGCGTGCCCTTACTGGCGCGCACCACCCGCCAGGTGACGCCGACCGAAGCCGGAGAACTCCTGCTGGAACGGCTGAACCCGGCGCTGGAAGAGATCAGGCAAGCGCTGGACGACGCGCGCCAGCAGCAAGGCCAGCCGGCCGGCACGCTGCGGCTGACCCTGCCGCACACCGCGGCGCAGATCGTGCTGTATCCGCATCTGGACCGCTTCCTGCGGCAACATCCGGCGCTCACGCTGGAGCTGGACATCAACGATGGCCTGGTCGACATCGTCGGCCAGCGCTTCGACGCAGGCATCCGCTTCAGCGACCGGCTACAACCCGGCATGCAGGCCGCGCAGGTCAGCCCGCCCATCCGCTTCGTCGTGGCGGCCACGCCAGAATATCTGGCGCGGCGCGGCGTGCCGGCCACGCCGGACGACCTTGCCGAGCACGCATGCATAGGCTACCGCTTTGGCGCCAGCGGGCCGCAATACCGCTGGCAGTTCATCGAACAAGGCCAGCTGCGGCAACTGGCGCTGCGCGGACCGCTGCTCACCAACGACAACCAGGCCAGGCTGCTGGGCGTGCGCGGCGGCGTGGGGCTGGCCTATCTGGCCGAAGACCTGGTGCGCGACGACATCCAGGCCGGGCGGCTGGTTTCCGTGCTGGAACCGTACCTGCCGCCGGCGGAAGCGCTGTACCTGTTCTACCCGCAGCAACGCCGCCCACCGGCCAAGCTGCGCGCCTTGATAGACTTTCTGCGCGACGCAAACGGCGTTGCCGGATAAAAAAACCCGCCAACGGCGGGTTTCAATGATCAGTCCAATGCTCAGCGTCCCTGCTGCGCCAGCCGCCAGGCGGCGTCCTGCTTGTGATAACCGAGCAGGTAGTACACCGCTACCAGGAACACCAGCCAGCCTGGGCCGACGATCAGCGCGACGCGCGTGTCCGGAAAGTAAGCCATCAGGGCGATCACCAGCGCCAGGAAGCCCAGCGTCAGGTAGGAGCCGTAAGGCCACAGCGGCATGCGGTGGCTGATGGATGCCAGTTGATCGGCCGACAGCGAACGGCGGAAACGCAACTGCGCCAGCAGGATGATCAGCCAGGTCCATACCGCGCCGAAGGTGGAGATGGCGGTCAGCCAGGTGAACACTTCCTTGGGCGCCAGGTAATTCAGCAGCACGCCCACCAACAGCGCGGCAATCGACAACAACAGCGCCGGCACCGGCACGCCGCTTTTCGAAACCTTGGCGAACAGCGGCAGCGCCTGTTTCTGCTCCGCCAGATTGAACAGCATGCGGCCGGTGCTGTAGATGCCGCTATTGCACGAGGACAAGGCGGCGGTCAGCACCACGAAGTTGATGATGCCGGCGGCGGCCGGAATGCCCAGGCTCTCGAAAGTCATCACGAAGGGGCTGCCGCGGGTGCCAAGCTCGTTCCACGGGTAGATGGACAGAATCACGAACAAGGCGCCGATGTAGAAGATCAGGATGCGCCAGAACACCGAATCCACCGCGCGCGCCAGCGCCTTCTTCGGATTCTTGGCCTCGCCGGCGGTCAGGCCCAGCATTTCCACGCCCAGGTAGGCGAACATCACCATCTGCAGCGACATCAGCACGCCGGAAAAGCCATGCGGCATGAAGCCACCGTGCGCCCACAGATTGGCGATGCCGGTGGCGACGCCGTGGTTGCCGAAGCCGAACACAATCATGGCGAAGCCGCCGGCTATCATCAACACGATGGTGACGATCTTGATCAGCGCGAACCAGAACTCGAACTCGCCGTAAGCCTTCACCGCGATCAGGTTGACGCCGCCCATCGCCAGCATCGCCGCCAGCACCCAGTACCAGGACGGCACGTCCGGGAACCAGATGCCCATGTAGACGCCGACGGCGGTGATTTCCGCCATGCAGGTCACCAGCCACAGGAACCAGTAGTTCCAGCCGGTGAGGTAGCCGGCCAGCGGGCCGAGGTAGTCTTGCGCATAGCGGCTAAACGAACCAGCCACCGGGTTGTGGATGGCCATCTCGCCCAGCGCGCGCATGATCATGAAGATGGCCAAGCCGCCGATGCCGTAGGCCAGCATGATGGCCGGACCGGCCATCTTGATCGCGGTGGCCGATCCCAGGAACAGGCCGACGCCTATGGTGGCACCCAGCGCCATCAAATTGATATGCCTTTCCTCCAGACCTCTATGCAGGGTCTGTTGCGTGGATTGCATGATGTTCTCCTAATTTCTCTCGCCCAATCGACGCGGCGAAATTAGCACATACAACTTGCCATGTCATCGATATATTTTATTTGAATAAAATGAAATTATTCCAACAAGCAAAACTTAACGCCGTTGAAATGCGTAAAAAGAGCGGAAAACACCAAATACGCAAACCGACAAGTCCCCCTCTATCCACTTAGGAAAACCTATGATGCAATAGGACAGACACAAGGAGGGACGCGTGATACGAAGCCTGCCTGGCCTTTGCCTGATCCTGTCGCTGACCGCGGCGGGCAGCGCCCTGGCCGACACGTCTCATACCGTGACGCTGACCACGCTGGACTGGCCGCCCTATACCGGCAGCCAGCTCGCCGAGCAAGGCCTCAACAGCGCGGTGATCCGCGCCGCCTACGCCGCCATGGGCTACAAGGTGCGCATCAAGGTGGTGCCCTGGCAACGCGCCGTAGCCGAAGCCACCCTCAATCCTCAGGTGGCGGGTTACTTTCCGGAATACGACTCCGCCGCCGGCCGCAAGTCCTTTTTCTTTTCCGACCCGATTGGCCGCAGCCCCCTTGGCTTCGCCGAGCGCATGAATAGCCACTATCAGTGGCAACAACTGGCCGAGCTGTCGCGCCTGCGCGTAGGCGTGGTGCAGGGTTACGTCAATACCGCGGAACTGGACGAGCGCATCGCCACCAAACGGCAGAATGCGGACGAGGCCTTGGACGACACCCAAAACCTGTTGAAACTCGATCGCCGTCATATCGACCTGGCGGTGATTGACCGCTATGTCTTCGACTACCTGATGCAGAACGATCCGAAATTGAAAACCGCGCGCGGCAATCTGCGGATGAATCCGCACCTGCTGGAGGAGAAGCTGCTATACGTCTGCTTCAAACCATCGGCCGAAGGCAAAAGGCTGGCCGACATCCTGAATCAGGGACTCAAGCACATCAATGTCGAAGCCATCACCCACCGCTATCTGATGGACAACAAGCTGGATGGCGTCCCGCCGCCGCAGCCTAAAGCGGCAATGAAAAAACCGGCCGGCTGACGCCGACCGGTTGGGTCTGATACAGGTCTAACTCACTCAGGCCTTGGCCTTGCCCTTGGCCGGCTTGGCTTCCGCCTTGGCAGCCGGCTCTTCGCGTTCCCAGGCTTCCTTGTACGGACGGCCATAGTAGCTGTCGAGCAGCAGTTGCTTCAGCTCGCTGATCAGCGGGTAGCGCGGGTTGGCGCCGGTGCACTGGTCGTCAAACGCGGCCTCGGCCACTTCGTCCACCTTGGCCAGGAAGTCCGCTTCGGCCACGCCGGCGGCCTGGATGGACGACGGGATGCCCAGCGTCTTCTTCAGCTCGTCCACCCACTCGATCAGCTTCTCGACGCGCTCGTGGTCGCGGTTGGCTTCCAGGCCCAGGTGACGGGCGATTTCAGCATAGCGCGCCACGCTCTTCGGCCGGTCGTACTGGCTGAAGGCGGTCTGCTTGGTCGGTACGTCGGCAGAGTTGTAGCGGATCACATTGCTGATCAACAGCGCGTTGGCCAGACCGTGGGCCAGGCCGAACTCGGCGCCGATCTTGTGCGCCATCGAGTGGCACACGCCGAGGAAGGCGTTGGCGAAGGCGATGCCGGCGATGGTGGCGGCGTTGTGCACTTGTTCGCGCGCCTTCGGATCGTTGGCGCCGTTCAGGTAGGACGACGGCAGGTATTCCTTCAGGAGCTTCAGCGCCTGCAGGGCTTGCGGGTCCGAGTACTCGTTGGCCATCACCGACACATACGCTTCCAGCGCGTGGGTGACCGCGTCGATGCCGCCGAAGGCGGTCAGCGACTTCGGCATGTCCATCACCAGATTGGCGTCCACGATGGCCATGTTCGGGGTCAGCTCGTAGTCGGCGATCGGGTACTTCACGCCGGTCACTTCGTCAGTCACCACGGCGAACGGGGTCACTTCGGAGCCGGTGCCGGAGGTGGTCGGCACCGCCACCATCATGGCCTTCTGGCCCAGTTTCGGGAACTGATAAATGCGCTTGCGGATGTCCATGAAGCGCAGCGCCAGGTCGGCGAAGTGCACTTCCGGATGCTCGTACATCACCCACATGATCTTGGCCGCGTCCATCGGCGAGCCGCCGCCGATCGCCATGATCACGTCCGGCTTGAAGGCGTGGGCCAGGTCCGCGCCCTTGCGCACCACGGCCAGGGTCGGGTCGGCCGGCACTTCGAAGAACACTTCCACTTCCAGACCCATTTTCTTCAGCAGGCGGATCGGTTCGTCCACAAAACCGTGTTCGAACAGGTACTGCCCGGTGACGATCAGGCAGCGCTTCTTGCCGGCCAGGTCTTCCAGGGCCACCGGCAGGGAGCCGCGACGGAAGTAGATGGACTTCGGCAGCTTGTGCCACAGCATGTTTTCAGCCCTCTTGGCGACGGTTTTCTTGTTGATCAGGTGCTTGGGACCGACGTTCTCGGAGATCGAGTTGCCGCCCCAGGAGCCGCAACCCAGGGTCAGCGACGGCGCCAGGCTGAAGTTGTACAAGTCGCCGATGCCGCCCTGCGAGGACGGGGTGTTGATCAGGATGCGGGCGGTCTTCATCTTGTCGCCGAAGTAGCGCACGCGCTCTTCCTGCAGGTCCTGGTCGGTGTACAGCGAGGACGTGTGGCCGATGCCGCCCATGGTCACCAGCGCGGCGGCCTTGTCGCAAGCGTCGATGAAGTCCTTGGCGCGATACATGGCCAGGGTCGGGGACAGTTTTTCGTGAGCGAAGGCTTCCTGATCGGACACCTCGGTCACTTCGCCGATCAGCACCTTGGTGGTGGGCGGCACGGTGATGCCGGCCATGGCGGCGATCTTGGCGGCGCTCTGGCCGACGATGGCGGCATTCAGGCTGCCATCCTGCAGTATCACCTTGCGCACGGCCTCGGCTTCGCTCTTGGACAGGATGTAGCCGCCGTGCTTGGAGAAGCGTTCGCGCACCGCGTCGTAGATCTGGTCGACGATGATGACGGACTGCTCCGAGGCACAGACCACGCCGTTGTCGAAGGTCTTGGACATCAGGATGGAGGCCACCGCGCGCTTGATGTCGGCGGTTTCGTCGATCACGGCCGGGGTGTTGCCGGCGCCGACGCCGATGGCGGGCTTGCCGGACGAGTAAGCGGCCTTCACCATGCCCGGGCCGCCGGTGGCCAGGATCAGGTTGACGTCGGGGTGGTGCATCAGTTGGTTGGACAGCGCGACGGACGGCTCATCAATCCAGCCGATGATGTCTTGCGGCGCGCCGGCAGCGACGGCGGCTTCCAGCACCAGGCGGGCGGCTTCGCAAGTGGAGCGGCGCGCGCGCGGGTGCGGCGAGAAGATGATGCCGTTGCGGGTTTTCAGCGAGATCAGCGCCTTGAAGATGGCGGTGGAAGTCGGGTTGGTGGTCGGCACGATGCCGCACAGCACGCCGATGGGTTCGGCGATGGTGATGGTGCCGAAGGTGTCATCCTCGGACAGCACGCCGCAGGTCTTCTCATCCTTGTACTTGTTGTAAATGTACTCGGAGGCGAAGTGGTTCTTGATCACCTTGTCTTCCATCACGCCCATGCCGGTTTCGGCGACGGCCATCCGCGCCAGCGGAATGCGGGCGTCGGCGGCGGCCAGCGCGGCGCAACGGAAGATGTGGTCAACCTGCTCTTGCGTGAACTGCGC
This sequence comes from Chromobacterium sp. ASV23, assembly GCF_016428945.1. NCBI lineage: Bacteria > Pseudomonadati > Pseudomonadota > Betaproteobacteria > Neisseriales > Chromobacteriaceae > Chromobacterium > Chromobacterium sp. ASV23. The sequence continues at coordinate 29,801 of NZ_JAELTR010000002.1, read as the reverse complement.
GAAGGCGACTTGCGCCTTCTTTACGCGGGCCACCAGGGCGTCGAGTTCGATTTGATTGCTAACAGCCATTTTGTCTCTCCAGAAACCAAATGAAAATATCGAGCGCCTGATTGTTCGTTTTCGACTAAAAATTTTCACAATCGAAAAAACAACCGGCAAAAAACCCATTTCGCACCATCAAACCATGACGGCGCCATCAAACCCTTTGTAGCGGAGCCATTACATCCACCCGACTATACCCCTATAAAATTCAGGGGCTTTACTGGCAATCGGCCATGACTCGCTCGATTCCCTGCCATCGTAGTCCGTTTTCGGATATTCGTTTTTGCGCACGGCCAAACAATTTTCAGTTTTCCATGAAAAAGAGCGCCGAATCGGCGCTCTCTGCATGGTCTGGATCAGAACGGTTGTAACGGCATCGCTACCGGGCCGCTCAACGCCCCATGAAGCCATAGTGGAAATAGCGGCCGCTGCTGCTCAGCTCGCGGATGCGCGCCGGATCGGTCTCGCCATTGATATTGGTGATCACCAGCCGGCCGCGGCCCTGCTTCAGATCGTTGTTGTAATCGTAGTAGCCGCCCAGCACCGCCAGCTTGCCGGCCTCCACCTCGCCGGAAAACTTCAGGATGGCGCCCTCCACTTGGTTGTTGATGTTGATCAGCGCGCCGTTGGTGGCGTCGATTCCCTTGGGGATCTCGATACTGTCCAGCTCCTTCTGAATGGACGGCTCCATATTGCTGTAGTCGCCGGCCGCCGCCTTGATCGCGCCGCAGCCGGTATGGCTGACGAACATCAGCAAGGGCGTGTGCAGATGGCGAACGCCGTACTCGACCGAGCCCTCGGACGTGGCAAGCTGGTTGCCCATATTGCTGATCACGAACAGATCCGCATCGCCGCCCGACATCCCCAACTGGCCGCCCGGGCTGGAGCAGGTCACCACCGTGGCCTTGGGCATGGCGCGATCGCCGAGCTTGGCCAGATAGCCCGGATTATGCTTGCTGATGGCGACGCTATTGGCTTTGAGAATGCTCGACACCACATCCTTGACCTGGGCGGCCTCGCCCATGGTCTTGGCGCCGCCATGCGCCATCTTGGTCTTCCTGGACTTGGCGCGATGCGCCGTTCTGGGCTTGGTGCCCGGCGCCCGGACCTCGGGACTCGGTTGCGACAGATCGCGGGCAGGCGGCTGGCCCATGGTGACGCCCGGCGCCATCGCTTCCGGCGCCGCCTGCGGCATGGACTTGCCCTGCGCCGGAGCCATCTTGCCGGCGGCGGCCGGCGCGGCCTGCATCGCCCCCGACGATGCAGGCATAGGCGTAGTCGGGGCCGCGACGACCGGCTTGACCTTGAGCGGCAGCTTGATCACCTGCTGCACCTGGGGCGCGCTGGGCGTATCTTCGGCGCGCGCCATCGCCATGGCCAATATCAGCGGCGCCGCCATGCAAGTTATGATCAGCCGTGGACTCATGCTCGATTCCTTAGGTCATACGCAATGGTTTGTATTCTGCATCATCGACCATGGGCGGGGAAGCCGCCAGCGTCATTGCGATATTGCCGCGTGGCAGCAAACTGCCTAAGCCATCCATTGGCAGGCAGGACAAAACTGACAACCGTGTTGTCTGTGTCTACCCCTGTCGCGTCCCCTCACCCCTGCCGCCGCTGGCTCAGCCACACCCCGGCGAACACCAGCGCGCCGGCAGCGGCCTGCCAGGCTTCGAAGCGCTCATTCAGCAGCAGCCAGGCCAACAGCACGGTGAACACCGGGATCAGATTATTAAAAGCTCCAGCCTTGGCCACCGGGATGCGCGATACGGCCCAGGTATACAGCCCATACGCGCCCAGCGTGATCACCGCGCCCAGATACAACACCCACAGGCTGGGAATCAGATACAGCGTGTCCGGCCAGACGCCCCACGGCGTCAGCATGGCCAGGCCGAACCAGACGCAACCGGTCAGCGTCTGGATGCCGGTAATGGCCAGCGGCGAATAGCGCGCGGACATCCGTTTGGCGATCAGCACATAGCCGCAGGCGCACACCATGGCGCAGAACTCCAGGGCATTGCCCAGCGAAGGATTGGGCGCGCCCGGTCCGGCGCGGCTGTCCATGCTGAGCCAGATCACCCCGGCAAACGACAAGGCGATGCCCAACCACACCTGGCGCGACTGGCGCTCATGCAGGAACAGGCTGGCGCCTATCGCCATCAGCATCGGCAGCGTGGCCGTGATCACGCCGGCCTGCGAGGCGCTGGTCAAGGTCAAGGCGTTGGCCTCGAACAGGAAGTACAGGCAGGGTTCCGCCAGGCCCATCGCCAGCAGCCAGCGCCAGTCGCCCTTGCGGTAATGCCAGCTGATGCGGCCGCCCATCGCCAGCGGCAACAGGCACAGCGTGGCCACGGCCATGCGCGCGAACAGCACGGCCAGCGGGTGGTAGAACTGGAAAACGTATTTCAGGACAATGAAGGCGCTAGACCATAGAAACATGGACAGCGTCAGGGCGAGGTAGGGCAAGGCGTCTCCTGTTGCGGTAGTCGGGCCGTCTGCGCAGCCCTAAGGAGACATTGTTTCAGAATCCGATGACGGCTGTCGAACGCTGTCTCACTCCAGCTGCCGCGCCAAGCCCATCCGGTCCGCCTGTATCCAGTATTCGACGATCTTGCCGTCCGCCACCCGGTAGCAGGCGCTGTCGATCAGCACCAGCGGCTCGCCGCTGGCCGGCACGCCGTTGATTTCGGCCTGGAGATGGCCAAACTGAGTCCAGCGCGCATAGGCGCGGTCGCCGTTGACCAACAGCTCGTCTATGCGCAGCTCGAAATTGCCGAACAGCCGCAGGAAATCGCGCACATGCTCGGCGTAATTCGCCGGGCTGCGCGCCAGCGTGCGCGGATTTTCCGATTCCAGCTGATGCGCCGCCACGCTGGTCGCCATATATCGCGCTGCCGCGTCTGGGTTGCGGCCGGAGCCCACCTCGGTCAGAAAGCCTTGCACCACGGCTCGGGTTTGTTCACTGCTCATCGTCTTCCTCCGTCGCGGATGCGCTCCAGTATCTCCGACTCGTCTCGGCACACCTGGCGGGCATGTATCGTCATGCCCTGCCACCACCAATCCACCCACGTTCTGTACACCGCACGCAACTTGTCCATCTTCGCCCGCCTTTTCCATCCTTATCCGATCTATCCGCGGCCCAGCATGCCTGGGCTGCGCTCAGCCCTGCCGCCCCTCTACCCAATGGATGCGCTCCCTGACCTGGCGCTCATCGCCCAATAATCTCCACAGCCATCTGCGCAGCTTCCGCCACGGTCTGATCACCCACATTACGGCCTCCATTGTTCAATCAATCATCATGCCAAGATGCTATAGAGCGCTTGATGATTGAAAAAGCCCATATGTCATGACACACTGTTCAAGAAATGAGAACAAACCACCTACCCGATGCCCAAGCGCTGCTGGCCTTCGACGCCTTGGTCCGCTGCGGCAGCTTCACCGCCGCCGCCGAGGAACTCGACTGCACCAAGAGCCGGATCAGCCAACTGGTGAAGGCCCTGGAAAAAGACCTGGGCTCCGTGCTGGTGCTGCGCAACACCCGCCGCGTGGCGCTGACTGAAACCGGCCAGCGCCTGGCCGCGCACGCGCGCGAGCTGCGCAGCCTGCTGGAGCGCGCGCGCATAGACATCAACGAGGCGGAGGGAGAAGTCAGCGGCCCGCTGGTGATCAGCTCCATCACCTCGTTCGCCCAGTACCTGCTGGCCCCCATCCTGGCCGAGCTGGCCGTGCTGCATCCTGGCCTGAAGCTGAATCTGCAGGTGGAAAACCGGCTGCAAGACCCGATAGCCGAAGGCCTGGATTTCTGCATCCGCACCCGCAACGTCCACGATGACGCGCTGGTGGCCAAACCGCTGGGTTTTGTGCGCGAATGGGCCTACGCCTCGCCGGACTACCTGGCCAAGGCGCCGCCGCTAGTGGAACCGGAAGACCTGGCGCGCCACCGCATCCTGCTGGACACCAGCCGCCCCAAGCTGCGCGCCACGCCGGAATGGCTATTGGAAAAAGACGGCGTGCAAAAACAGATCGGCATACAGCCGGTGTTCAGCAGCCACCAGTACGCCCCGCTACTATCCGGCGCCATTGCCGGCAGCGGCATCGCCCTGTTGCCGCGCTATGTCGCTAGCGAGCACCTGAAAAGCGGCCGCCTCGTACCGGTGCTGCCGGGCTGGAGCCATGATTGCTGGCCGGTGTTCCTGGTCTACCCGTATCGCCACCCGCTGCCGCGCAAGTACGAGGCTTTCATCCAGTACGTGGTGCCGCGGATGCGCGCGCTGCTGGACGACAGGCTTGATCCAGACCAAGGCGCGGCCATGCCGTCGTTGTCAGAATGACGCCCATTTGCGCCGATGGCCGGCACAGCAAGGAGAATGCAATGGAACATCGCGACATCGTCATCGTCGGCGGCGGCATGGTAGGCAGCGCGCTGGCCGCCGCGCTCTCCGGCAGCGGACTGTCGGTCACGGTGCTGGAGCGCGAAGCGCCGGCGCCGTTTGCCCCGGAACAAGCGCCGGACTTGCGCGTCTCGGCCATCAGTCCGGCATCGGCCGCCTTTCTGCAGCGCATCGGCGCCTGGGACCAGGTGCTGGCGATGCGCGCCGCGCCGTACCGGCGCATGCAGGTATGGGAACAGGACGAGTCTTGCGGCACGCTGTTCGACGCCGCCGAAGCCGGCGTGCCGGAGCTGGGCCACATCGTGGAGAACCGCGTGGTGCAGCTGGCCGCCACCGCGGCGCTGCGCGACAAGGGCGACATCGACTATCGCTGCCCGGCGGTGGTGCGCGATATCGTCTACCGGCCGCAGGCCTCGCAACTGACGCTGGCGGATGGCAGCCAGCTGCAGGCGCGGCTCTTGGTCGCCGCCGACGGCGCGCGCTCCCAGGTGCGCGAGGCGGCCGGCATCGGCATCACCAGCTGGGATTACCCGATGCATGCGCTGGTGCTGGCTTGCCATATTGATGGCGAACAGCAGGACATCACTTGGCAGCGCTTCACCCCCAGCGGCCCGCTCGCCTTCCTGCCGCTGTGCGGCGACGCCGCGTCCCTGGTGTGGTATCACCGGCCGGAAGAGGTGAAGCGGCTGCTGGCGCTGCCGGATGACGAGCTGATCGCCGCCGTCAGCCAGGCTTTCCCGCGCAAACTGCCCGGCATCAAGCGCATCGCGGCGCGCGGCAGCTTCGGCCTGACCCGCCGTCATGCCCAATGCTATGTCCGCGAAGGCGTGGCGCTGGCCGGCGACGCCGCCCACACCATCCATCCGCTGGCCGGCCAGGGCGTCAACCTGGGCTTCCAGGACGCCGCGCTGCTGGCCAAGACCATTCTGGACGCCCACGCCAAGGGCGAGGACTGGGCGAGCGAGAAGACGCTGGCGCGCTATCAGCGCGCGCGCAAGCCGGCCAACCTGGCGATGCAGACCGGCATGGACGCGTTCTGCTATGGATTCGGCAACGACATACCGCCGCTGAAGGCGCTGCGCGGACTGGGCTTGCGGCTGGCCGACAAGGCCGGGCCGCTGAAGCGCGGCGTGATACGCTATGCGCTGGGCCTATCCTCAAAATAGCGCGCAAGCCCGGCCAAACCGGGCGCTCCATACATCGCCTATCGCACGGAAAATCTCAGATTAGGCATCTCACCAAGCCACTAGGGGCTGTTGACGTTTTGTGAGCGGTCGCGCCGGGATGCGTTTTGCGCCGAATCGAGGCGTTTCGCGCGCCGCATAGTCATTCTCTGCCAGCGCGGAACAACGAAGAGTCGGCACGAAAGGCGCCCGGCCCTGCGGGTTTGGCCGCTTTGGGCCGGAAGCCACGTTGCCCAGCCCTTGCATAGAATGACTATGCGGCGGACTGTGCGCCTTGCTTCCGGCCCAAATCGGCGCAAACGCGATCCACTCACCAAACGTCAACAGCCCCTAGGGGCAAACGAAAAGGCCGCCCCGATCGGGTGCGGCCTTGGTCATTCAAGCGCTTTCGGCGCGGCGATCAGTCCAGCGCGCCGCCGGACTCGGATTTGGGCGATCGGCCCAGCAGGCCGTCCACCACCTGCTGCGGGTCGTTGCCCTGATACAGCAGGCCGCACACGGCGGCGGTGATCGGCATGTCCACCTGCAGGCGTTCTGCCATGGTCAGCACTTCGCGCGCCGTGGCCACGCCTTCGGCGACATGGCCCAGCTCCTGCAGCACCTGTTCCAAGGGCTTGCCCTCGGCCAGCTTCAGGCCAACCTGGCGGTTGCGTGACAGCTCGCCGGTGCAGGTCAGGATCAGATCGCCCATGCCTGACAAGCCCATCATGGTTTGCTGGCTGGCGCCCAGCGCGACGCCCAGGCGGGTGATCTCGGCCAGGCCGCGGGTGATCAGCGCGGCGCGGGCGTTCAGGCCGAAATGCAGGCCGTCGGCCACGCCGGTGGCGATCGCCATCACGTTCTTGACCGCGCCGCCCACTTCCACGCCCACCAGGTCGTTATTGGCGTACAGCCGCAGGCGCGGACTGTGCAGCTCCCGCGCCACATAGGCGGCAAATTCGGCGTCGTCGGAAGCGATGGTCACGGCTGAGGGCAGATCCTGCGCCACTTCGCGGGCGAAGCTGGGGCCGGATAGCACGCCGCAGCGGTGATCGCTGGGCAGCTCCTCCGCCACGACTTGATGCGGCAGCAGGCTGGAGCCGGATTCAAAGCCCTTGCACGCCCACAAGATGGGCGGCAAGGCGATGTCCAGGGCCGTCAGCGCGCGCAGCGTGGGCCGCAGGCCGGACATCGGCGTGACGATCAACAGCAGCTCGGCGCCGTCGGCCGCCTCGGCCAAATCGGCCGACACATTCAGCGCGTCGGGAAACGGACAATCGGCCAGATAGCGCCGGTTGACGCGCTCATCGGCCATCTGTTGGATTTGCGCGGGGTCGCGGCCCCACAGCGTCACCTGATGGTGGCGGGAAAAAGCGATCGCCAGCGCGGTTCCCCAAGCGCCGGCGCCAAGTATGGCCAGTTTCATGGCAAGCCCTTACAAACCCCAGAGGTCGGTGATTCGAGCATAGCCGACGCTGCCGTCGCGGTGGCGGACTTTGACCCAGCCCGCCTGCGGCGCGTCCTGCATCTCCACCACCCCGTCCTTGGGCACGGTGAACAGCAGCTTGCCGTCCTCGCCGGCCTTGTCGCGCACGCCGGCCTGGGCGGACACCACCAGCAGCCAGCGCTGCTTGGACAGCGCGGCGGAAGGAATCCAGGCGATGCCGCCGGTGGCGTCGCGCACGCGCGCCCATTCCTTCTGGCTTTGCAGCACTTCCACCGGGTAATAGCGGCTGACCACGAACAGTTTCTTGGCGGTCAGCGTGGGCGCCTCGTATAACGCGACGCCGGTTTCCTTGACCGAGCGGAACTCCAGGGCCTGGGCGGCCTGGGCGACGCCCAGGACCAGCAGCAGCGTGATAACGAGGCGCTTCATCCGGTCAGCCTCAGGCGTTGCCGGCTTCGGCCTGCTGCGCACGCTGCTGCATGTACAGGGCTTCGAAGTTGATCGGGGCCAGCAGCACCGGCGGGAAGCCGGCGCGGTTCACCACGCTGGACACCGCTTCGCGGGCGTACGGGAACAGGATGTTCGGGCAGGCCACGCCCAGGATCGGGTCCAGGTCTTCGGCCGGGATGTTGCGGATCTGGAAGATGCCGGCCTGGGCCACTTCGCACAGGAACAGGGTCTTTTCCGGCAGCTTGGCGGTCACGGTGACGGTCAGGGTCACTTCGAAGAAGCCGTCATCCAGTTGCTGGCCGGCGCTGGCCAGCTGCATGTCGATTTCCGGCTGGGCTTGTTCCAGGAATACCTGCGGCGCGTTCGGCACCTCCAGCGACAAGTCCTTCACATAGATTTTTTCGATGGAAAACGCCGGTTGCAGCTCTTGTTGTTCGCTCATGTTCTATCTCACAAAAAACCGTCTCGATGACGGTAGAATTTTATCGGTCCAACGGCGGGCATCATCGCACGAAAGCCGGCCACGGCCAACACCGCGGATGGGCGCGCCGCTCAGTCGGCCAGCAGCGTGTCCAGCTTGCCGGCCTGGTTCAGCGCCACCAGGTCGTCGCAGCCGCCGACATGGGTCTCGCCGATGAAGATTTGCGGCACGGTGCGGCGGCCCGTCAGCGCCATCATTTTGTCGCGCTCGGCCGGGTCGAGGTCGATGCGGATCTCGGTGATGCCGCTGACGCCCTTGCTGACCAGCAATTGTTTGGCGCGGACGCAGTAGGGGCAGACCGCGGTGGTGTACATCGTTACCGGTTTCATGTTCATTGCCTGGGTAAAATATCAATCGCCGACGATTATAGCCTGAGTTGGCCGCTCAAGGCTTTGCGCTGGGTCGCATCGCCGCGGTATTGAAACTCAGGGCCAGATCCGACACCAGCGCGTCCAGCGCCGGGCCGGACGCCTTGGCCCGCGGGCCGTTTACGATGGCGACGATGGCCAGCCGCCTGCCGTCCGCAGCCTGCCAGTAGCCGGCCAGTGCCTTGACGTCGTTCAACGTGCCGGTTTTCATGCGCAGGCGCGGGCCGAGATCGGCGAAGCGCTTCTTCAGCGTGCCGTCGGTGGCGGCGATGGGCAGGCTGGCGATGAACTCGCCGGCATAGGGTCCGCGCGCCGCGTCCAGCAGCACCTCTCCCAGCAACCGGGCCGTCACCCGTTCGCGCCGCGACAGGCCGGAACCGTTCTCCAGCTGCAGCGCGTCCGCGTCGGCGATGCCGCGGCGCTGCAACTCGTCGCGCAAGGCGCGCTCTGCCGCGGCGGCGGTGTCGTCCCCGCCTCCGGCCTCGCGCCCCAGCGTCAGGAACAACGTGCGCGCCATGGTGTTGTTGCTGTATTTGTTGATGTCGGCCAACGCTACCGACAAGGGCTGAGACTGCCAGGCCGCCAGTTCGCGCGCGCCGTCCGGCGCCGTGCCCTGCTCCGTGCGCAAGGGGCCGACGCCGCCCAGCGCATGCCACAGCGCCGCGAAGTCCTGCGCGGCGAATTCGTCGTGCTCCAGCACATTGACGTAGGCGCGCTGGCCGTCGCAGGCCTGCGGCAGGCTGCCGGCAACGCTGACATGGCGGCCGTCGTTGGCGATGGAGACAAAACGCCGCACATCGGGGCACGGCTCGTCGCCGCCCGGCTTCAGCTCGCTGCGGACTTCCACGCCGGCCAGCGGCGGATCCAGCACCACGCGCGCGTTCTGGCCGTCGCGGTAGAAGGTGAGCCAAGCCACTTTCAGATTCACCAGATGGGTATCGGGACCGACCACGAAGGCGCGCCCGGCGTCGTCGTCGAAATCATCGGCGCCGCCGACCTTGCCGAAGGCCCGCTTGTCCAGCAGCAGCCGGCCGTCCAGCTGGCGGATGCCGCGCAAGCGCAGGCTGTACAACAGGCTCAGCAGATTGCCGTTGTCGAAGCGCGGATCGCCGCCGCCCAGCCAGTACAGATCGCCCTTCAGCGCCTCGCCCTCCACCGGCGCGGCCGACAGCAACGCGGTCTTCCAGCGGTAGTCCGGCCCCAGCCGGTTCAACGCGGCCCAGCCGGTCAGCAGCTTCATAGTCGAGGCCGGGTTGACCGGCTCGTCGGCGCGGTGGCTGGCCAGCGGCGCGCCGCCCTCCACCGGCGCCGCCCATACCGCCACCTCGTCCGGCTTCAGGCCATGCAGGTCCAGCGCCGAAGCCTGGGCGCCCAGCCCGGCAAAAATCAGCGCGACAAACGCGTATTTCATTTTCATCCTTTCACCAATCCTGCGGGTCGACATCCAACGACCAGCGCAGGGCGCGGCCATGCGTCTTGGCCAAGCCATCCAGCAGCGGCGGCAAAACATCCAACAGGCGATGCAGCGCGGCGCGCTGCGGCGATTCCAGCACCAATTGCGCGCGCTCGCGCTGCGCCAGCCGCGCCATCAGCGCCGGCGCAGGGCCCGAGATCAGCACGCCCTCCGCCAACGGCTCCAGCGCCTGGCGCGCTTCCCGCAAAAAAGCCGTGGCCTGCGCCAGCTGCGGACTGTCGGCGCGCAGCAAGGCCTGAAACACGCCGGGCGGGAAACCGGCCTGGCGCCGCTCGTTCAGCAGGCTGGCGGCATAGCCGTCGAAATCGTGCGCCACCAAGGCCTGGTACAAGGGATGGTCCGGCCATTGCGTCTGCACCAGCACTTCGCCCGGCGACTCCGCGCGCCCGGCGCGGCCAGCCACTTGCATCAGCTGTGAAAACAAGCGCTCCGAGGCGCGGAAATCGGCTGAATACAGCCCGCCGTCCGCTCCCAGCACCGCCACCAGCGACAGCGTGCCGAAATCGTGGCCTTTGGCCAGCATCTGGGTGCCCACCAGGATGTCCACTTCGCCGCCGTTCACCTTGCGGTAAATCTCGTCCCACGCATCCTTGCGGCTGGTGGTGTCGCGGTCGATGCGCAACACCCGCGCCTCCGGCAGCATGCGCTGCAAGGCCGATTCCAGCCGCTGCGTGCCCTCGCCCAGCGGCTTGATGTCGGGATCGCCGCAGTCCGGGCAGGCCGGCGGCACCGGTTCCTCCCAGCCGCAATGGTGGCAGCGCAGCTTGCGCTCCATCAGGTGCACCACCAGCTTGGCCGAGCAATGCGGACAGCCGCTGGTCCAGCCGCAGGCGGTGCAGGCGACCACCGGCGCGAAGCCGCGGCGGTTGATGAACACCAGGCTCATTTCCTTGCGCGCCAGCCTGGTTTTCAAGGCCTCCAGCACCGGCTCGCCCAAACCCTCCACCAGCTTCTTGCGGCGGGTGTCCACCAGCCGGACGTCCGGCAGCCGCGCCGCGCCATGGGCGCGCCGGCTCAAGGCCAGCTTCTGGTAACGGCCGGCCTCGACATTGGCCACCGTCTCCAGGCTGGGCGTGGCCGAGCCGAGCACGATGGCGATGCCGGCGCGGCGCGCGCGCCACACCGCCAGGTCGCGCGCATGGTAGCGCAAACCGTCCTGTTGCTTGAACGAGCCGTCATGCTCCTCGTCCACCACGATCAGCCCCAGCCGCGGCAGCGGCGTGAACACCGACAGCCGAGTGCCGATCACCACATCGGCCTCGCCATGCCAGGCATCCAGCCAGCCCTGCAAGCGCTCGCCATCGGCCAGATGGCTGTGCTGCACCACGATGCGGCTGGCGGGAAAGCGGCGCGCGAAGCGGTCGATCAGCTGCGGCGTCAAATTGATTTCCGGCACCAGCACCAGCACCTGGAGGCGGGTGGCCAAGCTGTCTGCGATCAGCCGCAGATAAACCTCGGTCTTGCCGCTGCCGGTGATGCCATGCAGCAGCCAGGGCTGAAAACCCTCGCTGCGGCGCAACGCGTCCAGCGCCGCCTGCTGCTCGTCGTTCAGCGCCGGCGATTCGCCCAGTTGCAAGGCTGGCGGCTCCAGCGCCACGCGCTCGGCCTTGCCTTCGGCCAGCCAGTCGGCCAGCCATTTGCCGGCCTGCGGCGTATGGGCCTTGGCGGCCTCCAAGGTCAACGGCCCGTCCAGCAAGGCCTGCCACAAAGCCAGTCTGGCCTTCTGCCGCGCCGGCGGCGGCTCCGCCAGGCCCTGCGCGGTCAGCGCGAAGGGACGACGGTCCGGCCGCTTGATGTCCCGCGGCTCGCGCAGCGTGGTCGGCAAGGCCGCGAACAAGGTCTGCCCCAGCGGGTGGTGGTAATAATCCGCGGCGAAACGGACCAGGGCGAGAAACTCCTCGGGCAGCGGCGGCAGGCCATCAAGCACCATTTCGATGCGTTTGAGTTTGGCGCTGTCGCAATCCGGCACACCCTCCCCCGGTATCGGCGTGACCACGACGCCACACAGCCGCCGCGGACCGAAGGGGACGCAGACGCGCATGCCGCTCATGACAGGCGATTCAGTCAGGTAACTGAACGTTCCGGCCAGCGGCACGTCGACCGCCACTTGAACAGAATCCCGCTCGGACATTTATGCTCTTCCTCGGCAAACCCTGCTGCGACAAGGCTTTGCATTCGCTGTGCACAGATCTTGTGGATAACTTTGTGAACAACCCTGGCGATAGCCAGCAAAAAGCCGCTAAATCAGTGTTTCCGCTGGATTGCACAAAAATTAATCAAATGTAAAAGTCTTTTATTTTCAACAACTTAAATCGTTGCTATTTTTTTTGCCGCCCATGCTTGACAAGGCAGGACGCAGGGACTAGGCGGTGTGCATAACTTCTGGAACACCAGCCGCTTCGGCTGTCAACCCGCATGTTGGGGCATCGACATCAACGACTTGATTCGTACTCGAACAGCCTAGCGGCGGGCAAGAATACCCTGCCATGCGGCAATGGCTTAGCGCCGTGCAAGCGATGAAAATTTAATAAAAATTTAAAAAAATCAAGCGCCTTTCGCCCGGCGCCGCTAAGAAATTCTGCAATCGAGTCTTCCGTCTGTTTGAAGAAAATCCTTCAAAACACCGTCCAACGCACCAAGATGGCGCAGCCGCCCCGGGCCGCGCCATCTCGCCCGCCGGCGCCGCTCAATCGCAATGATAGCGGCGGGACAAACGATGGACGGCGTCCACCAAGGCGCCGGCATGAGCCGGGTCGGCGAATTGCGAAATGCCGTGCCCCAGATTGAACACGTGACCGCTGCCCTGGCCGTAGCCGGCCAGGATGCGTGCCACTTCGCGCTCGATGGCGGCCGGCTCCGCGAACAGCGCATTGGGATCGAAATTGCCTTGCAGCGCCACCTTGGCGCCGACGCGGGCGCGCGCCCGGCCGATGTCGGTGGTCCAGTCCAGGCCCACGCAATCGGCGCCGATGGCGGCGATGTCTTCCAGCCACTGCCCACCGCCCTTGGTGAACACGATGACCGGCACGCGACGGCCATCGGCCTCGCGCTTCAGGCCGGCGACGATGCGCTGCATATAAGCCAGCGAAAACTCGCGGTAAGCGGCATGGCTGAGCGCGCCGCCCCAGGTGTCGAAAATCTGCACCGCCTGCGCGCCGGCATCGATCTGGGCGTTCAGGTAGGCGATCACCGACTGAGTGTTCATTTCCAGGATGTGGTGCAGCAGCTCAGGCCGGCTGTACAGCATGGCCTTGACGTGGCGGAAGTCGTCGGAGCCGCCGCCCTCCACCATATAGCAGGCCAGCGTGAACGGGCTGCCGGAGAAGCCGATCAGCGGCACGCGGCCGTCCAGCGCCTGGCGGATGCTGGCCACGGCGTCGAACACATACCGCAGCTTGTCCAGCTCGGCCGGAACCAGCGCGCGGATGGCGGCTTCGTCGCGCAGCGGGCGCTGGAATTTCGGCCCCTCGCCTTCGGCGAAATACAGGCCCAGGCCCATGGCGTCCGGCACCGTCAGAATGTCGGAGAACAGGATGGCCGCGTCCAGCGGAAAGCGCTCCAAGGGCTGCAGCGTCACTTCGGTGGCGTAGTCCGGGCTGGTGCACAGGCCCATGAAGCTGCCGGCGCGGGCGCGGGTGGCGCGGTATTCCGGCAGGTAGCGTCCGGCTTGGCGCATCATCCAGATCGGGGTGTATTCAACCGGCTCCTTCAGCAGAGCCCGCAGGAAGGTATCGTTTTTCAGCTGGGTCATGGCGTCACGCGGCTATGGAAATCGGCGGCCATTATAGCGCAGCGCGCGCCGGGGCCCGACTGCGGCCGCTCAAAAAAACGGCCGCGCCTTGTCAGGACGCGCGCTGCCAGCCGGTAGGCTCAGGCCAGCAACTGGCGCAGCATATACGGCAGAATGCCGCCGTGGCGGTAGTATTCCGCCTCCACCGGGGTGTCGATGCGCAGCGTCAGCCGCAGCCGCCGCTCGCCGCCGTCCGGACGGCGGATCACCAAAGTCGCGTCCTGGCGCGGCTTCAGTTCGCCGTCCAGCCCTTCCAGATCGAACGTTTCGTCGCCCGCCAGGCCCGCCGCGCTGTCCTCCGGCTGAAACTGCAAGGGCAAGACGCCCATGCCCACCAGATTGGAGCGGTGGATGCGCTCGAAGCTTTTGGCGATCACCGCGCGCACGCCCAGCAGCCGCGTGCCCTTGGCCGCCCAATCGCGGCTGGAGCCGGTGCCGTACTCCTCGCCGGCGAAGATCACGGTCGGCGTGCCTTCGGCCTGGTAGGCCATCGCGGCGTCGTAGATCGCCATTTGCGCGCCGTCCGGCTGATGCAGCGTCAGCCCGCCCTCCACCGGCCGGCCATCGGCGCCGGGCGGCAGCATCAGGTTGCGGATGCGCACATTGGCGAAGGTGCCGCGCATCATCACCTCATGATGGCCGCGACGCGAGCCGTAGCTGTTGAAGTCCGCGGGCTTGATGCCTTGAGCCTGCAGGTACAGGCCGGCCGGCGACGCCGGCTTGATCGAGCCGGCGGGGCTGATGTGATCGGTGGTGACCGAGTCGCCGAAGATCGCCAGCGCCCTCGCGCCGCGCACTGGCTTTGGCGCCGGCGGCGTCAGCGCGAAATCGGCAAAAAACGGCGGCTCGGCGATATAGCTGGACGGCGCCCAGCCATAGGTCTCGCCGCGATCGGCCACGATGCCGCCCCACAGCGGATTGAGGCTGCCGAGATCGCGGTACAGGCGGCGATAGGTTTCCGGATCGGCCGCCTGGGCCAGCGCCGCGGCCACTTCGTCCTGGCTGGGCCAGACCTCGCGCAGGAACACCGGCTGGCCGTCGCTACCCATGCCCAGCGGCTCGGCGTCCAGATCGATGTCCACCCGGCCGGCGATGGCGAAAGCCACCACTAACGGCGGACTCATCAGGAAATTGGCCTTCAGCGCCGGATGGATGCGCGCCTCGAAATTGCGGTTGCCGGACAGCACGGCCGCGCACACCAGCTCCCGCGCGGAGATTTCGGTCTCGATATCCGCATCCAGCGGGCCTGCGTTGCCGATACAGGTGGTGCAGCCGTAAGCCACCACGCGGAAACCCAGCTGCGCCAGCGGCTCCAGCAGGCCGGCCTTGCCCAGGTAGTCGGTCACCACGCGGGAGCCGGGGGCCAGCGAGGTCTTGATGTGCGGCGCCACGGTCAGCCCGCGCGCCGCCGCCTTCTGCGCCAGCAGGCCGGCGGCCAGCATCACGCCGGGATTGGAAGTATTGGTGCAGGACGTGATGGCCGCGATCAGCACCGCGCCGTCGGCAAGCGCGCGCCCGGAAGCGACCGCGGCGCCCTTGCCATAGCCGCCATCCGCCGCCGGTTTGCGCAACAGCTCACTGAAGCGCGGCTTCAACGCTGTCAGCGCGATGCGGTCCTGCGGCCGGCGCGGGCCGGCCACGCTGGGGACGATGGAGGCCAAATCCAACACCAGAGTTTCGCTATATTCGATCTCTCCCGCCTGCGGCATGCCGAACAGCTGCTGCGCCTGGAAATAGCGACGGAAGGCGTCGATCTCCTCGTCGCTGCGTCCGGTCGCCGCCAGATAATCGACGGTGCGTTCGTCCGGCGGAAAGAAGCCCATGGTCGCGCCGTACTCCGGCGCCATATTGGCCAGCGTCGCCCGGTCCGGCAAGGTCAAGGAAGCGGCGCCCTCGCCGAAGAATTCGACGAACTTGCCGACGACATGCGCGCCGCGCAGCAGCTCGGTCACCGCCAGCACCAGATCGGTGGCGGTGACGCCGGCCGCGAGCCGGCCTTTCAGATGCACGCCCACCACATCCGGCGTCAGGAAATACACCGGCTGGCCCAGCATACCGGCCTCGGCCTCGATGCCGCCGACGCCCCAAGCCACCACGCCCAACGCGTTGATCATGGTGGTATGCGAATCGGTGCCGACCAGGGTGTCCGGATAGTAGACATCGCCATCCTGCAGCACGCCGCGCGCCAGATGCTCCAGATTCACCTGATGGACAATGCCGATGCCCGGCGGCACCACCTTGAACGTCTCGAAAGCCTGCATGCCCCACTTGATGAAGCGATAGCGCTCGGCATTGCGCTGGAATTCCAGTTTCATGTTCAGATCCAAGGCATTGGCCTCGCGGAAGTAGTCCACCTGCACCGAGTGGTCCACCACTAGGTCCACCGGCACCAGCGGCTCGATCCGCGCCGGCGGCTTGCCAAAACGCGCCGCGGCGCTGCGCATCGCCGCCAGATCGCACAACAGCGGCACGCCGGTGAAGTCCTGCAGCAAGATGCGGGCGACGGCGAAGGGAATCTCCTCGCTGCGCTCGGCTTGCGGCTGCCAGCCGGCTAGTTGCCGAACATGCATTTCGGTTATACGCTGGCCATCCAGCTTGCGCAGCAGCGACTCCAGCACGATGCGCAGCGACACCGGCAGCCGGCTGACATCGCCGACGCCAAGCGCCGCCAGCGCCGGCAGCGAATGGAAAAACGCGCGCCGGCCCGAAGCCAGGGTAAATTCGCGCAGACTGTCTTGAGCTTGCAGGGACATGATCGACTCCGGTGAACGCCGGCCGTGCGGGCCGGAAAGGCCACGATGGAAGAGCGGTCTGCCGACCGCCCACGAGATCTGCTTCTGAACAAACGTAGGACAGCCCGCCCCGCCAGCGGTTCTGCCAGGAAAGGATGATGACATGAAAAAATCCATGCGCGCCGAGCGCGACAGCTTCGGCCCGATAGACGTGCCCGCCGATGCGCTGTGGGGAGCGCAAACCCAGCGTTCGCTGGCGCACTTCCATATTTCCAGCGAGAAGATGCCGCCGGAGCTGATCTTGGCGCTGGCCCGGGTCAAACGCGCCTGCGCCATCGCCAACCGCGAGCTGGGCACGCTCGACGAGGTCAAGGCCGCGGCCATCGCCGCCGCCGCCGAAGAAGTGCTGGCCGGCCGCCATGATGGCGAGTTCCCGCTGTCGGTCTGGCAGACCGGCTCCGGCACCCAGAGCAATATGAATATGAACGAGGTGCTGGCCAACCGCGCCTCCGAGCTGCTGGGCGGCAAGCGCGGCGAAGGCCGCCTGGTCCATCCCAACGACGACGTCAATCGCGGCCAGTCGTCCAACGATATTTTCCCCACCGCGATGCACGTCGCCGCGGCGGAGCAGCTGCACGCCAGGCTGCTGCCTGCGCTGACCTTGCTGCGGCAAGCATTTGAGGCCAAATCCGCCGAATTCGCCGACATCGTCAAGATAGGCCGCACCCATCTGCAGGACGCCACGCCGCTGACACTGGGTCAGGAGATCTCCGGCTGGGCGACGCAGCTGTGCCTGGCCGAAGAGGCCGTGCGCGCGACGCTGCCCATGCTGTGCCAGCTGGCCGTTGGCGGCACCGCGGTCGGCACCGGGCTCAATACCGATCCGCGTTTTGGCGACAAGGTAGCCGCGCGGCTGGCAGAGGAATGCAACCTGCCGTTCGCCAGCGCCGGCAACAAGTTTGCCGCCCTGGCCGGCCACGAGCCGCTGCTGTTCGCCCACGGCGCGCTGAAAACGCTGGCCGCCGCGCTGATGAAGATCGCCAACGACATCCGCTGGCTGGCGTCCGGTCCGCGCAGCGGCCTGGGCGAGCTGACCCTGCCGGAAAACGAGCCGGGCAGCTCCATCATGCCGGGCAAGGTCAACCCCACCCAATGCGAGGCGATGACCATGCTGTGCTGCCAGGTGCTGGGCAACGACGCGGCGCTGGCCATAGGCGGCGCCTCCGGCAATTTCGAACTGAATGTGTTCAAGCCGCTGATCATCCACAATTTCCTGCAAAGCGCGCGGCTGCTGGCCGACGGCATGGACAGCCTGCGCGAGCACTGCGTGGACGGCATGGCGGCCAACCGCGCCCGCATCGCCGAGCTGATGGCGCGCTCGCTGATGCTGGTCACGGCGCTGAACCCGCACATCGGCTACGACAAGGCGGCGGCCATCGCCAAGCACGCCCACCATCACGGCACCACCTTGCGCGAGGCCGCGCTGGCGCTGGGCTATCTCAGCGCGGAACAGTTCGATGCCTGGGTCAGGCCGGAAGACATGATCTAAGCGTCCTCACGGATGGAACCACAGCTCGCGCCGCGACAGCGGCGTGCCTTCCGGCAGCAGCGGGTTGTCCAGCTCGATCACGGTGCGGCCGGACAGCTTCAAGGCGCGCAGATGGTCGCTGTTGAAGGTCTTGAACAGCTGGTCGAAGCTGCCATCGCGCACGCTCTTCTCCAGACCCTGCTGCAGCATCCGCGCCAGCTCCGGCCGCTGCGGCGAAACGAAGAAATAAAAGGCGGTGGGATAATGAAGCAGTAGATACGGGTCCAGCATCAGTCCCTTGCCGGACGGCGATGCCAGCTCCTGCTGCACCTCGATCACGCTGCGCGGGAAGTAGTCGTAGCGGCGCTGGCGCAGCATGGAAAAAAGATTGGGGTAGTCCGGGCTGGTCAGCACCGGCAGGCCGGCATGCTGCAAGATCTGAGTATCCGGCCAGTCCTGGCCCTGGCCGGCCCGGAACGCGCTCAATTGCCGCAGCGTCTTGACGTCCTTGAACAGCTGCGGCCGGTCGGCGTTGATCAAGGGCACGCGCCAGCCTATCAGCCCCTTGTCCAGCGGGATGCGCACGGTCAACAGCTTGCGTTCGCGCTCGCGGCTGGTCATGCCCCAGAACAGGTCGACGCTGCTGTCCGGACGCTGCATCTGCTCCATCGCCCGGCCTTGGTTCATGTCGCGCGCGGCCAGCAGCTCGCAGCGCAGGTTCATCTGGCCGCAAGCTAGCAGCAACAGCGCCTGGATATACGGCCAGTGCGGATCGTTGTCGCCTGACACCAGCGCATAATTGATCTGCACGCCGGCCGCCTGAGCCAGCGACAGCCAGCACCCCAGCAGCAACAGACTCAGCATCTTGGCCATATGCGGTCCATTACATAGCGATAAGGCCATTATGGCCGCAGATCACAGCCAGCCCAAGCCGCCCGCCACGCCGCCCAGCAACAGCAACCATAAGGGGTTCCAGTTGCGCTTCCAGGCCAACAGCGCCACCGCGGCGCTCAGCCCCCAGCCGGCGAAGCCGCGGTTGGCCGCCTGCAGCAGCAAACAGGCGCTGGCGCCGATCAAGCCGACCGTCAGCGGCAGCAAGGCGCGGCTCAACAGCCCAGTCAGCTCGCCGCCGCGGTGGCGCGCCCACCAGCGCGACACATAAAAGCTCAGCAAGGACGACGGCAGGCAAATGCCCAGCATGCTGACCAGCGCGCCGCCCACACCGGCCACATGCCAGCCCACCAGGCTCACCACCAGCACATTCGGTCCCGGCGCGGCCTGGGCCAGCGCGAACAACTCCGCCAGCTGCGCCGCGCTCATCCAGCCATGCGCCACCACGATGCGCTGCAGCTCCGGCAGCACTACATTGGCGCCGCCCACCGCCATCAGCGACAACAAGCCAAACTCCCACAGCAAGGTCAGCAAGATCATTCCCCGCGCCCTCCCTTGCTCAGCCAAGCCAGGCCCAGCGCCAGCGGTATCGTGGCCAGCAACACCCACAGCAAGGGCAAACGGAACAGCGCGATGGCGGCGAAGGTGGCAATCACCACCAGCGCGCTCCAGCCGCGCCGCTCCAGCCTGGGCAGCAGGCGCAGCGCCATCGCCAGCAGCAGGCCGGCCGCGGCGGAAGCCAGCCCGTGCATCACCTGCTCCACCAGCGGCAGCTGGCGATAACGGCCATAAAGAGACGCCAGCAGCAGCACGATGACCAAAGGCGCCAGCAGCAAGCCGGACACGGCCACCATCGCGCCCATCGCCCCGTGGAAACGCGCGCCGACCGACACTGCCATATTGACGATATTGGGGCCGGGCAGCACCTGGCACAGCCCTAGCTGCTCGGCGAAATCGCCCTCGGACAGCCAGCGCCGACGCTGCACCAGCATGCTGTGCGCCTGCGGCAGCACGCCGCCGAAGCCGGTGATGCCGACGGAGAAGAAGCCGGCGAACAAGTCGCGCCGGCGCGGTTTGATCAGTTCGGTATTCATGCTTTGACACTACTCTTGGGCCAGGAACACTACAAACGAGAATTTCTGACAGGGGCGGTCAATAAAACTCACAGCGCGCCCAGGCGCTCGACGATGAAATCGACGAAGACCCTCAATTTCGGCAAGGGCTGCCGGTCCGCCGGGTAGATCAGGTGCATGGGTTTGGGCGGCGGCAGATAACCATCCAGCAAAGACACCAGCCGGCCCGAAGCCACATCGTCGGCCAGCAGCGCCTCCGCCTGCAGCGCCAGCCCCGCGCCGGCCAGCGCCAGCTGCCGCAAGGCCTGGCCTTGGTTGCATTGGAAACGGCTGGCGGCGATCTCCACTCCGTGCCGGCGGGCCAGCGCGTCCCAGCCGTCATCGCGCTGCCAGCGGCTGAATCCCAGACAGTCGTGGCCGGCCAGATCGGCCGGAGTCTGCGGCGTGCCGCGCGTGGCCAGATAGGCCGGCGAGGCGGCGATCATCATCCGATAGGGTTTCAACCGCCTGGCCACCATGCCGGAGTCGGCCAGCTGGCCGATGCGGAACACCGCGTCGTAGCCGTCCGCCACCAAATCGACCAACTGGTCGCTCAACTCCAGCTCCACGCCTATCTCCGGATAGCGCGCCATGAATTCGGCCAATAGCGGCGCCAGGCGCAAGCTGCCAAACGTCACCGAAGCATTGAGCCGCAGCACTCCGCGCGGCTGTTGCCGCAGCAGCTCGGCGGCATCCTCTGCCGCCGCCAGCTCCGCCAGGATGGCGCGGCAGCGCTGGTAATAGTGCTGCCCCAGCTCAGTCAGCTGCTGGCGCCGGGTGGTGCGCACCAGCAACCGGCCGCCCAGGCGCTTTTCCAGAGCGGCGATATGCTTGCCGACCATGGGCTGGGACAACCGATGCGCCTCCGCGGCCGCGGTGAAACTCCCCTTGTCCACCACGGCGACGAACAACTCCATGCTGAGCAGCCTGTCCATAAATTAGAAACTCCAGGTTATGAATCCTGTTCATCATAACGGATTAATCAAAACGGCTAATCCCTGCACACTACGCTCATCGTTCACCCCACTGGAGAAACACCATGAAAATCCTGCTAATAGGCGCCAGCGGCACGCTGGGCCGCGCCGTCCAGCACGCCCTGTCCCACCACCAGATTCTCACCGCCGGCCGCGGCAGCGGCGACTTGCGCGTCGACATCACCGACAGCGCCAGCGTGCAACGGATGTTCGAACAGGCAGGCCGTCTCGACGCCATCGTCAGCGCCACCGGCAGCCTGCACTTCGGCCCGCTGGCGGAGATGACTGCCGCCGACTTCCGCATCGGCCTGGAAAACAAGCTGCTGGGCCAGATCGACCTGGCATTGACCGGCCAGCACTATCTGAACGACGGCGGCTCCATCACGCTGACCAGCGGCATCGTCAGCGCCCAGCCGATCCGCCACGGCAGCAACGCCACCGCCGTCAACCGCGCGCTGGAAGGCTTCGCCGCCGCCGCCGCGCTGGAATTGACGCGCGGCCAGCGCATCAATGTCGTCAGCCCGAATGTGCTGCAGGAGTCATGGGAAGGCTATGCCCCCTACTTCCCCGGCTTCGAAGCGGTGCCCGCCGCCCGCGCCGCCTTGGCCTATGTGCGCAGCGTGGAAGGCATCGCCAACGGCCAGACGCTGACGGTGTGGTAATCCGTCTTACAAGATCTGACCGATCGAAGCCGCAGTCTGAAATGCCGCCGCCACTTCGGGCCGGATAGCGATGGACTGCGCGGCATCTTTTCCAAGGAACGCTCCACCTGAAGGCGATGGTAAGAATCATGCTGTCCGCCCCTGAGCGGCGCACACGCCTGCCTATACTGCACTAGCCGCGCCCGACGCCTTGGGCGCGCAATGGCGGAGGGCGGCAATGGGCAGGACATGGCTGGGGATGCTGGTATCGATATTGTGGTTGCAGACGGCGCACGCAGAACCGGTGCAGTCGTCCAGCCAGGCGATAGAGCCATGGGGCGACGCCGCCAGCGGCGACGGCTTGGCGCCGCGCTTCCTACGCTGGCTGGCCGCGCAAAGCGGCCTGCAGCTGCGCCAGGACATCCGGCCGCTGCCGCGGGTGGTGGAAGACCTCAAAAGCGGCCAGAACGCGCTGGCGCTGATTACCGCGTCGGCGGAGCGCGATGGCTTCGGCCTGGAAGTGTGCCGCCCGACGGCGATCCGGCTGTCCGTGATCTACCATGATGCCGGCCGCAAGCTGAGCCAGACCGATCTGCGGCAGCGCCCGGTCGGCATTCTGCGCGGCACCCACACTCTGGACGACTTCCTCGCCGATAGCGGCGCGGACAGGGTATACGTCAGCGATCTGCATCAGGGCTTCCGCATGCTGCGCATCGGCCGGCTGGACGCGATGATGTGCGTCCGTCCCGGCTGCGGCCGCACCCTGCGCGAGATATCGACGCCGGGGGACAAATGGGCGGAGCTGTCGATCAGCAACGAGCCGATGGCGGTTTATGTGTCGCGCGCCCACCCGCTGGCGCGCGACGCCGCCATGCTGGACAAGCTGCGCGCCGCTTGCTCATCGCCACAGGGCAAGCAGGAAATCGCCGCGCTGCTGGCGCGCTACGATTAGCGCCGCGTCTGATCCTGCGTCGCCGCCCTTGGCTCTGGGCCTCTGCGAGGCTTGGTTAGCGACGCAAAGCGCAAAAAACCCGCCGGCCTGTCGCCAAGCGGGCGGGTTCGGGAATACGCCAAGGCGGCGGATCAGATATCGGCTTCCACCTCGTTGCCCTTGGCTTCCATCCAGCTGCGGCGGCTGGACGCTTCGCCCTTGCCCATCAGCATGACGAACATGTCCAGCGTTTCCTTCAGCATGCCGGGGCGCACCTGCACCTTGACCAGGCGGCGGGTGTCGGGGTTCATGGTGGTGTCTTTCAGTTGCTCCGGGTTCATCTCGCCCAAGCCTTTGAAGCGGGAAATGGTCCAGGCGTTCTCGCGCACGCCCTCGCTGCGCAGACGATCCAGGATGGCGGTCATCTCGCCCTCGTCCAGCGCATAGAGCTTGCGCGGCGGACGGGTCTTGCCCTGGCCCGGCACATCGACGCGGAACAGCGGCGGCTGGGCGATGTAGATATTGCCGTTTTCCACCAGCCGCGGGAAATGGCGGAAGAACAGCGTCAACAGCAGCACCTGGATGTGCGATCCGTCCACGTCGGCGTCGGACAGGATGGCGATCTTGCCGTAGCGCTGGCCGGACAGGTCCGGCTGGTCGTTCGGGCCATGCGGGTCCACGCCTATCGCCACGGAAATGTCGTGGATTTCGGCATTGGAGAACAGTTGGTCCTTGTCCGTCTCCCAGCTGTTCAGCACCTTGCCGCGCAGCGGCAGGATAGCCTGGTATTCCTTGTCGCGCGCCAGCTTGGCCGAACCGCCGGCCGAATCGCCCTCCACCAGGAACAGCTCGTTGCGCTCGATGTCCTCGCTTTCGCAGTCGGTCAGCTTGCCCGGCAGCACCGCCACGCCGGAGCCTTTCTTCTTTTCCACCTTCTTGACCGACTTCAGGCGGCTCTGCGCTTGGCGGATGGCCAGCTCGGCGATCTTCTTGCCGGCTTCCACATGCTGGTTCAGCCACAGCTCGACCGGATCGCGGGCGAGGCCCGAGATCAGCTTCAGCGCGTCGCGGCTGGTCAGCTTGTCCTTGGTCTGGCCCTGGAACTGCGGGTCCAGCACGCGGGCGGACAACACGAAGCGCACGCGGCTCCACACGTCTTCAGCCATCAGCTTGACGCCGCGCGGCAGCAGGTTGTGGTGGTCGATGAAGCTCTTCACCGCGTCGAACACGCCGGCGCGCAGGCCGGCCTCATGCGTGCCGCCCACCGGGGTGGGGATCAGGTTGACGTAGCTCTCGCCGCTGGCGCCGTCTTCGAACCAGGCCATCGCCCATTGCGCGCCCTCGCCCTTGGCGAACTGCTCGTGGTCGTCGCCGATATAGGCTTCGCCGGCGAACAGCGGCGCCACCGGTTCGTCGCCGTTGCACAATTCGGCCAGATAGCTCTTCAAGCCTTCCGGATACTGCCAAACCTTGACCTCGTCGCCGCTGGGCTTTTCTACCGTCAGCGTCACCGCCACGCCGGGCAGCAGCACCGCCTTGGCGCGCAGCAGCCGCTCCAGCTCCTGCATCGAATAGCGCGGGCTTTCAAAATACTTGCCGTCCGGCCACACCCGCACGCGAGTGCCGCTGGTGCGCGGGCCGCAGTCTGCCACGCGGGCCAGCGGTTCGATCACGTCGCCGCCGGAAAACACCAGGCGGTGCACGCCGCCATCGCGCTTGACCTCGACTTCCAACCGGGTGGACAGCGCGTTGGTCACCGATACGCCTACGCCGTGCAGGCCGCCGGAGAAGGCATAGGCGCCGCCGTCCTTCTTGTTGAACTTGCCGCCGGCGTGCAGGCGGGTGAAGACCAGCTCCACCACCGGCACGCCTTCCTGCGGATGCAGGCCCACCGGAATGCCGCGGCCATCGTCTTCCACGCTGAGCGAGCCGTCCTGGTGCACGGTGACGGCGATCTTGCGCGCGTAGCCGCCCAGCGCCTCGTCGGCGGCGTTGTCTATCACTTCCTGGCAGATGTGGGTGGGATCGGTGGTGCGGGTGTACATGCCGGGCCGCTCTTTGACCGGCTCCAGCCCCTTGAGCACCCGTACCGAGGATTCGTCGTATTGTTGAGTCATGTTGTGGTCTTACCCTGTCGGCGTTTCACGTCGACGCCGTCCATATGGGACGGCTCAAATAAAGACAGCGGGCATTGCCCGCCGTCGCTGTGCTGCAAAATTGCGCGGCCCGCTCACTGCTCGCTCTGCGCCGCGGCGATGCGCGCCAGGTAGGCGTCGTGGCTCTCCACGCCCCGCAGGAAGCGCGACAGCTCGGACAAAGCGCGCTCGTACACATCGCGCTTGAACTCGATCACCGCGTCCACCGGCGCCCAATAATCGTTCCAGCGCCAGCCATCGAACTCCGGATGCGTGGACGCGCGCAGGCAAACATCGCTATCGCGGCCCACCAGCCTGAGCAGAAACCAGATCTGCTTCTGCCCTTTGTAACTGCCGCGCCATTCGCGGCGAACCCAATTGGTCGGCACCTCATAACGCATCCAGTCGCGGGTGCGTCCCAGGATCTTCACGTGCTGGGGCAGCAAGCCCACTTCTTCCAGCAGTTCGCGGTACATGGCGGCCTCCGGGCTTTCGCCCGGTTTGATGCCGCCTTGCGGGAACTGCCAGGAATGCTCGCGCACGCGCTTCCCCCAGAACACCTCGTTTTTGGCGTTGGTGAGGATGATTCCGACGTTTGGGCGGTATCCGTCCCGGTCCAGCATGGAAAAAACCTGCAATTCGTCTCGTTACCGGAATTTTTGCACATTTCGGCCCGCCTTGCCACGCGGCCCGCCAGCCGGCGGCGCGTCAAAACGCTTGACCGCCGTCACTTGCGCCCTCGCGCACTCCCCCAAATCGGCCAAACGATGCTACGATGCGTCGATTGAACGTCAATCTACTGCGCATTCATGGCATTTCTGCTCAATCGACCCACGTTGACCCGCCTGCCCTGGCTTCCGCTGCCGCCGCAAGACTTCACCACGCTGCTGCAGACCAGCGATTTTCGCCTGCGGCTGCTGGAAGCGATCGCCGCGGCGACCCGGCGCGTCTACCTGTGCGCGCTGTATCTGGAAAACGAGGAAGCGGGCCAGGAAATCCTGGACGCGCTGTACTTGGCCAAGCAACGCCAGCCTGAGCTGGACGTGCGCGTCATGGTGGATTGGCATCGCGCCCAGCGCGGCCGCATAGGCGAAGACCAGTCGCACTGCAACGCCAGCTGGTACCGCGAGGAAGCCGCCCGCCGCGATCTGGACATTCCGATCTACGGCGTGCCGGTGCAAACGCGCGAGCTGTTCGGCGTGCTGCACCTGAAAGGTTTCGTCATCGACGACACCGTGTTCTACAGCGGCGCCAGCCTGAACAATGTTTATCTGCACAAGCTGGACAAGTACCGCTTCGACCGCTATCACCTGATCCGCAGCCCGCAGCTGGCTGATACCATGGCCGATTTCATGGCCGAGCAGTTTTTCAACGACCCGGCGGTATTCCGGCTGGACAAACCCGCGCCGTCCACCCGCAGCATCCGCAAGGAGATCCGCCAGTTCCGCGACAAGCTGGTGCACAGCCAGTACCGTCCCGCCGCCTTGCAGCCAGGCTCGGCGGAGCAACTGGCCATCGCCCCCATTGTCGGCATCGGCAAGGGCAACCGGCTGAACCGCACGATACTCGATATCATCGCCAGCGCGGACAGCAAGCTGTTCATCTGCACGCCGTATTTCAACTTTCCGCGCGCCGTGGTGCTGGAAATCAACCGCGCCCTGCGCCGCGGCGTGGAAATCGACATCGTGGTCGGCGACAAGACCGCCAACGACTTCTACATCCCGCCGGAGCAACCGTTCCGCGTGATCGGCGCGCTGCCCTATCTGTACGAGATGAATCTGCGCCGCTTCGCCAAACGCCAGCGCCAATACGTGTCGCGCCAGCAATTGCGCATCCATCTGTGGAAAGACGGCGACAACACCTATCACCTGAAGGGCATCTGGAGCGACGCGCGCTACATCCTGCTGACCGGCAACAACCTGAATCCCCGCGCCTTCCGCCTGGACCTGGAAAACGCGCTGCTGCTGCGCGACCCGCAAGGCTCCCTGCGCGCGCAGGGCGAAGCCGAACAACACAGCATTCTGCGCCACACCACTCCGCTGGCTCACTACCGCCAGCTGGAAGACGTGAAGCACTACCCGGAACAGATCAAGAAACTGCTCACCCGCTTGAGCCGCGTGCGGATAGACCGCATGCTCAATTTGATGCTGTAAGCACCTCGCCCCGCTTTCGCGGGGCTTGTTTTTTCCGCCCTCGCCGCGCCAGCCGGCTATGCTGATACAGTCAGTCATCATGCAAGCGGAGCCGTTTGATGCGAGCCATCCGCGTGGAAACGCGCCATTTGTCGGTCAGCCACGACTATTCGGAAAAGTGGCAGCAAGTGCTGGATCTGATGGCCCGCATTGTCAGCATTCCCGCCGCGCTGATCATGCGCGTGGAGCCACCGAAGATAAAGGTGTTCCTGTCCAGCCATAGCGATGGCAATCCTTATGAGGAAGACGAGCTGGCCGATCTGGGCACCGGCCTCTATTGCGAAACGGTGATGAGCACCCGCAACGAGCTGACGGTGCCCAATGCCTTGACCGATCCGCACTGGCGCAACAATCCGGACATCAAGCTGGGCATGATCTCCTATATGGGCATGCCCTTGATCTGGCCTAACGAGGAGGTCTTCGGCACCATCTGCATTCTGGATCGCGAGGAGAACGGTTACACCCAAACTTATCGCCAATTGCTGGCCCAGTTTCGCAGCATGGTGGAGCGAGACCTGCGGCAGATCTACAACGACAAGGCCAGGGCGCAGGAAGACGCCGCCTTGCGCGCCGAAGAGGCGGAACGGGTACGCCGCGAGTTCGAACTGTTGCGCGCAGGCGAGCGCAAAGCGCTGCAGGCGCTGCGAGAAAGCGAGGAGCGCTGGCACTTCGCGCTGGAAGGCGCCGGCGACGGCGTATGGGACTGGGACATCGCCAGCGGCGAGATTTACTTATCCAATCGTTGCCAGCAACTGCTTGGCCTGAGCCAACCGGAGGAAATCGCCGATTTCAAACTTTGGCAGACCGGCATTCATCCGGATGACCTGCCAACCGTTTTGGCGGACTTGGCCAGTTATCTGCGCCAGCCGCAAGGGTCCTTTGCCATCGAACACCGGTTTCTCAAAGATCAAGGCTGGATCTGGCTGCTGGGACGCGGCATGGCGGTCAGCCTGGACACGCAGGGCCAAGCCTTGCGCATGATAGGCACCTACTCCGACATCACGGAACGCAAGCACGCAGAGGAGGAATTGCAATTACTGAACAGCCACCTGGAAGAACGCGTCGCCATCCGCACCGCCGAGCTGAAAAAGGCAATGCAGCAAATCAGCATCGTGGAGAAACAGGCGGCGCTGGCACGCATGGTCGCCGGCATGGCGCATGAGCTGAACACGCCCATCGGCAACATCCTGTTGTGCTCGTCTCAAATCCATGCCGACGTAGAAGCCATCGCCAAGGCAGACGCCGAGAAACAACTCTCCCGCAAAGGCCTGCAGGCATTTCTGGAGAAAGCCACGGAAAGCTGCGATTTATTGCAGAGGAACAGCGAACAGGCCGGCGACTTGATCGGCCGCTTCAAACAAATCGCAGTCGACCAACTGGATCAACCCAAACGCAGCTTCAATCTCGGCCAAGTCATCGCCAGACTGCTGCAAACCCTGCTGTCGCCAGAACATCATCCGCATGTCAAAGTGGAGTTACAGGCTCCGTCCGATCTGATCATCGATAACTATCCCAGCGCGCTGGAACAACTGCTTTCCCACTTGATTGCCAACTCGCTGGCTCATGGTTTCGACGGCAAGGAGACTGGCTGCATCACCGTAGCCATCAGCCGCGAAGGCAACGAAATCACGCTGCGCTATGCTGACGACGGCAAGGGCATCGAGACAGAACTGCATGGCAAGGTCTTCGATCCGTTTTTCACAACCCGCATGGGCCAGGGCGGCATCGGGCTTGGTCTGGCGCTGGTCCACAACATCGTTCAGGTCATCCTGAAAGGCCAGATCCGATTGGAAAGCGAGCCGGGGCATGGCGCCGCCTTCATCATCACCTTCTCGGCCAATGCCTGCTAGCCGCCCCCACTCCCCTAACCCGCCCTAATCCTTGGCCGATGACAACGGCCGGACTTCCTGCAGGCGCTGGTAGTCGACATGGTCGTTTTCATCTTCATCGGTATAGATCAGGTCGGCGAAGGCATGATTCCAACGAATATCCTGATGCGAAAACGTATGCCGCGCCACCATAGGCTGAATGGTTGTTTCATCCATGCCGTTGATGGACAAGATCAGCTGCGCCTTGACCGCCGCCAGTGAGTCGGCATCGCGTTGATACAAGGGGCTGCGCTCATCTATCTTATGCATCAGCGTCCAGCCGAGTACAAACATCGGGTGCTCATCCCGCACCAGTTCCAGATCGTACAGCTTGCGAAAGGTCGTTCCTTCGGCAGTCACCTCTTGCTGCAACAGCCGCAGGCGGGCACTGGCATCAATGATCACATTATTTCTGGCATTAGCCGCGCGCAGCATCAACACCGGCTCACCGTTCAATGGCCGCACTACGGGGCTGCTGGTAAACACGATACGCGCCCTGGGCCGCGAGAAGCGGGCAAACGTCACGCCGGTAATCAATGCAATGCTCATCATGCCGATGAAAATTTCCAGCATGGAAATCCAATGCGTATACAGCGTTTGCGGATGCATATCGCCATAGCCAACCGTCGCCAGCGTTTCGACGCTGAAAAAGAATGCGCCTAAAAAACCAGGCGGAAACTGGTTGGCTATGCCGCCGGCTTGCAATTGATAGAGCCCGGCAAACAATAGATTCAATGCGATGAAAGCCGCCGCGATAAACAGGTAAAAACGCGGCCAACTGATGGTCATGCAGTAGTGATAGAGGTCATGCAGGGAGTGGCGCGGCAGGCTGTGAATGAACAGGCTGCGGCCGCCCGCCTCTATGCGTCGCGCGGGTTTGCTGCTGCGAGTAACCATCTGGCGCCACCATGTCAAAGTCTGCAAAGGCTGATTGTGTGAGGGATGCAAACAGACGTCAATGGCGGCCATTCGCGCACTCGAAAGCGCAATAGCGGACGACAGGGATAGATTGGCGCGCGCAAAGCACAAAGCCCAGCTCGTGTGAGCTGGGCTTTGTCGTATGAGGCGTCTGGCGGTGTCCTACTTTCACATGGCGAATGCCACACTATCATCGGCGCTAAGGCGTTTCACGATCCTGTTCGGGATGGGAAGGCGTGGGACCACCTCGCTAAGGCCACCAGACATAAACTT